>NZ_AYZJ01000023.1:0-99352 GCF_001436615.1 Lacticaseibacillus camelliae DSM 22697 = JCM 13995 | reverse complement strand
AAAAAAAGCCCCACAATCATTAGACACTTTGTCTAACAATTGTAGGGCACTTCACATTGATGCGCCGCTGTTTTTTATTGTCATGCCGGCCCTTGACTGGGTACAATTGCCCCAAAGGAGGTGCGCCCATGACTTTTCTCAGCACATTCACCCTGCCCGATGAGGACGCGGAGTGGGACTTTTTCATCAAGCAAAAATCGCGGGCGTACTCGACCTACTACCCGTTTCAGATTTTCCCGCAAAAACAGGTGCCGACCCTGACGTTTGAGCCGATCACGATCTTCTACGGCGATAACGGCTCGGGCAAATCGACCCTGCTGAACGTGATCGCCGAAAAACTGGGCCTGGCGCGGGGCACGCTTTACAACCGCTCCAGTTTCGAGGCCGATTACTTGACGTTGTGCAATTTTGAACTCGCCGCCCCTATCCCGGATGGGTCGGCAATTATCTCCTCCGACGAGGTGTTCGACGCCATGTTGAACACCCGCGCGCTGAACCAGCAGATCGACCGGCGCCGCGACGACATGTTCGACGACTACCTGGACAACAAGTTCGCCAGTTTTCACTACCATGACCTCAGCGACTATGACGAATTAAAAAAGATCCTGGAAACCCGCAGCAAGACCCAATCCCGTTACGTACGCGACAATCTGGCCAAAAACGCCCGCGAATTTTCCAACGGCGAAAGCGCGCTGCAGTTTTTCCAGGACAAGCTGCAGGACCAGCGGCTCTACCTGCTGGACGAACCGGAGAACTCGCTGTCGCCGGCCAACCAGCAGAAACTGGCCGCCTACCTGACGGACCGCGCCCGCTTTTTCGGCAATCAGTTCGTGATCGCGACCCACTCGCCGTTCCTGCTGGCGCTGCCGCACACCAAGATCTACGACCTGGACAAGGTGCCGGTCGCCTCGGCGCGCTGGCAGGAGCTGCCGGAGGTGCAGACCTACGCGCAATTCTTCACCGCCCACGCCGCCGAATTTAAAAAGGAGTCGCCTCATGACTGACATTACCGACTACATTGACCATGCCGCCCCGGCGGCCCAGCCGCAGCTGCGAGCCATGTACCAGCTGCTTAAAAAACTGCTGCCAACCGCCCAGGAGAAAATCAGTTACGCCAAGCCCACCTTTTACGAGGCCGGCCGAGACCTGGTATACTTCGGCGCCAATGCCCACGACATCGCACTGTACCCGACCAGCGGGCCGCTGACGGCCATCAATCCAGCCAAAATTGCGGCGTATCCACACTCCAAGGGCGCGATCCGGTTCGCCTTCGATCAGCCGCTGCCTAAAGAATTAATCACCGAACTGGTAACTTTGCGCCTGAACGGGGCCGCCCCCGCCGCGCCAAAACGCCGGCCACCTGCGCCTGTCCCTGAAGCAATCGCCCAAGCACTGGCGCAAGCCGGTCTTAGCAATGCGTTCGCCGCCCGGCCGCCTTACCAACGCACCGACTACCTCAACTGGATCGCTCAAGCCAAGCGCCCCGCGACTCGCGCCAAACGCCAGGCCCAGATGCTGGCCGAACTCAAGGCCGGCAACGTCTACATGAAAATGGCCTGGCATCCCCGCAAGCCGCGGGAATGACCACAGGCTGAGACATAATTTCCCTAGTCGCGTTCCACAAAGCAACGCCCAGACACGCAAACGCCCCTGCATCGCGATTCGAAGTGCGAATCGTGATGCAGGGACGCCTGCGTTTTGGGCTAAAACCGCTTTGTGTCTCAGCCTCTTATAATGCCAGCAGGCGCTGCCGCAGCGCCTGATTCACAGCGTAGAGGCCCAGCCCCATGCGCCCGCGCTTGAGCAGAATGTTGATCACATCAAAAATAATCGCCGTGCGGTCGGCCGCAGAATCTGTCCCATCGGGCCGCCGCCGAAACGCCGTTTGGTCCTCGAAGCGGGCCGGGTCGATCGTGATCCGGTCCGTTTTGGCGTCGTAGTCCACGCTGGGGCCCAGGATCACGCCGGCGTAATTGAGGTCAAAGCCCTGAATCGTGTAAATCGAGCCGACCTCATTAAGCGTTTGCGGCTGGCTGGCCCAGGGGCGGTCGGTGAAGTTGACCCGGTCCCACGGCAGCCGCAGCTTACCGGCCTGCACGTACCAAGGCTCCTTCGTGTACACGCGAAACGGAAAATCCGCCGTTGCCAGCACCCGTGCCAGGCCGTGCTGACGATCCATCTGTTTGATCCAGTCGTACAAGGGCACCCCGTCCTCAAACACGCGCAGCTGGTAGTTGACCGGATGCGGCAGCGGCAGCAGCTGCCCGGAGGCAAACGCATCGACCCACGCCGCGGCGGCCGGGGACTGCATGCGCAACTGCCCCGTCATCGTGGCGCGTTCGACAACATGGCCGGCCAACGTGTGTTTGATCATCGCCGAGGTCCACAAGCTTTTCAACTTGGTGACCTGGTGCAAGTCCAAGACCAGCACGACCACGTGGGCCAGCTTTAAAATCTCGGTGAGCTGGTTGTTTTGTCGGAACCGATTGAACGGATCAGGCTGGCTGAGCAGCAGCTGGGCCTCGTCGATGAACACAATGTCCGCCTTGCGCCTGGCGTTGATAAACGGCGTCGGTTTTTGAAAATCAGCCTTGCGCAGCCACTGGGCCTGACTGGCCACCTCCCAGTAGATTTTCAGCATTTCATTGTGGTTGACCAGCAAGCGGTTGGTGGTGCCGGCAAGCGCGCCTCCAGTGCTTCGGGCCTGCTTTTGCACGGCACTGAACACCGCGCTGAGCAGCGCGCTTTTGCCCGTGCCGGCGTCGCCTTCCAGGGCAAACACGGCTGCCTTGCCATCGCGTCGGTGCGCGGTGATGAACGCCAGCACCTGGCGCTGGATTTGCCGCTGACTGGCGGTCAATTGTGCCGCTTCCGGCAACATGAACGTTGAATCTGCAAGGGTCAAACTAGTCCTTCTTTCCCGTCATGGCGGCCAGTGCCGCCGGCGTGTACCGGTAAGGCACATGCGCGGCGGCCGGCACGTCCTGCCACGCCACCGGGTACCCGGCGCCGTGCGCGCAAAATACCGAGCCCGGCAGGTTGGCGGTGTCGCCGATTTCCGTGTAGCCAATCGTTTTGATGACTTCTTCGGCGTTGTGACACGGCCGGTAGCCCGAAACCAGCAGCTCCAGCTGGCCCTGGCCATGGGTGTAAGTGCTGACGGTTTGCCCGTAGTCCTGCATCTCAGCCACTGGGGCAAAGCCAGTCAGCGTCACGCTGCCGTTGCGGTCCGGGACCGTCGGCGGATCCACCGTGCCGGCCATGCGGTCGACGTCAGCCATGGCGCGGCCCACCTGGTCTTGAGCGACCACCAGTCGGAAGCTGTACCACGGCTCGAGCAGCAGGTCGCCACCAGTTTGCTTCAGTTCCATCAGCCCTTGGCGCACGGCGCGCCAGGTGGCCTCGCGAAAATCGCCGCCGACAGTGTGAACATTGCTGCCACGGCCAGCGACCAGCGTGATTTTCACGTCGGTCAAAGGTGAGCCGGTGAGCACGCCAATGTGCTGCTTGGCCTGCAGATTCGCCAGGACCAAGTGCTGCCAATTTCTGCTTAACGCCTCGACTGGCAGGTCGCTGGCGTAGGTCATGCCGCTGCCGCGTGGTGCCGGCTGCAGTAGCAAGTGCACCTCGGCGTAGTGGCGCAGCGGCTCAAAGTGCCCGACGCCTTCGACGGCCTGGGTGATCGTCTCCTGGTACAAAATGCTGCCAGTGCCAAACGCGACGTGCAGGTCAAAGCGCTGAGCGAGCAGCTGCGTCAAGATCTCCAGCTGCACCTTGCCCATGATCGACACGCGCAGCTCCTGCAGCCGCTCCGACCAGCTCACCTTGAGCGCCGGATCCTCGTCCTCGAGCCGGCGCAGCGCCGTCAGGCAGGCGCGCGGATCTTCGCCTTGTGGGTCCAGCTTGTAGGTCATGACCGGCTGCATCACCGCCCGCTTGGCGTCCGGCTCCGCCCCGATGCCAAGGCCGGGGTGCGTGTCCTTGAGCCCTGGAATCGCGCAGACTTGGCCAGCGCTCACTTCCTGGGCCACAGTGAATTTTTCCCCGTTGTACAGCCGCAGCTGGTTGGCCTTTTGACCGCCGAGCAGCACCTGCTTGGGTTTCAGACTGCCGCCGGTGACGCGCATCCAGGTCAGGCGCTCGTCCTTGTCATCGTAGGAAATCTTGAACACGCGCGCGCCGAATTTCGGGGTCGGCTGCAGCGGCTGAGTCCACCGCTCAAGCCCGGCAAGCAGGTCATCAATGCCCTGCAGTTTCAGCCCGGAGCCAAAGTACACCGGCGTGACCTTGCGCGCGGCAATCAGCTTCTGAATCGTGACGGCCGCCAGCTGCCCCGTGGTCGAAAACTCGTCCAGCGTCGCGTCGTCCTGCAGGGCGATGGCCTCAAGCTTTTCCTCGTTCAGGTCGGCAAACGCGATGCACCCGTCGCCGAACGCCCCTTGCAGCTGGTCCAGCACCTGGGCCTGGTCCGCGCCGGGCACGTCCATTTTGTTTACAAAAATAAACGCCGGCACCTGGTAGCGCGCCAAAAGCCGCCACAAGGTCCGCGTGTAGCCGGGAATGCCGTCGGTCGCGGAAACCACCAGCACCGCGTAATCGAGCACAGACAGCACCTGCTCAGTGGCACTGGCAAAATCCACGTGGCCCGGGGTGTCCAGCAGCGTTAGCTCCAGGTCCTGGTAGCGAAGGACCGCCTCGTGCGAAAAAAATGGTGATCCCACGTGCTTTTTCCAGCGCGTCGGAGTCCAAAAAGGCGTCCCCGTTGTCGACACGGCCGAGTTGGCGCAGCGCGCCGGTTTTGTATAGAAGCGCTTCTGACAGCGTCGTTTTCCCGGCATCCACATGGGCGATGATGCCGGCAGTAATTTTTTTCATTAGGCTGCCTCCGAATTGAACTGCGTATTTTTATTTTAGCGCACGGAAAGGCGATCCGCTGATGCTCAGACGAGATTACGTGCTGGAACTCTACGCTCTGCCGCTGCCTGCCGGCGCCACGCCTGAGCCGATTGACCTGACAGGCGTTTTTAGCGGTTGACCTGGGTTTTCAGCCACTGGCGCAGTGTCTGCGCAACGGCGCGCTGCTGCGCCTGATTCGTCACCGGGCTCTTGCCGTCACCGTGCTGCACGCCGTAGCTGCCAAACCCCGCGTGATTGCCGGCCAGCTCCACGTACCGCGTGGCTTGGGGTAAATTGGCTTTGGCCTTGCGGTACGCCGACCAATTCAGCACACCATCGTGACTGGCAGTGACCGAAAGCACCGGCAGGCCCCGCTTAGCAAGCCGACCCTTTTCATCCGCGTAGCTGGCCAGGAAAAACACGCCGGCGAGGCGGCTGCTGGCATGCGTCTTGGCGTAGCGCGCCGCCATGACCCCGCCCAGCGAGTGCCCGCCGATGACGACCGGGCCACCGGTTGCTTTCAGCACCCGGTCGGCCTTGTTTCCGCTGAGCACCGCCAGGTTCAGCGGAAAGCGCACGATGTACACCGACGTCCCCGATGCCGCTAGGTTCTTGGCCCAAATGCTGTAGCTGGCCGGCGCGACCAAGGCGCCGGGATAGAAAATGACGCTGGCACCCTGAGGCTGTTTGGCCTTGAACGCCAGCCCGTAGTCCGTCCTGACGGCACTTTGACTCGCGCGCTGGGCCGCCGGGCTCGGCTGGTACATGTTCGCCTCAAGAACGCCCCAGCCGACGCCAAGCAGCGCGACAAACCCAATCAGAATGCCCAGCCAAATTTTTGCCCGTCGTTTCACGTGAAACAGCCTCCCCCTACTAACGCTTGCTGCGGTTCATTATACGCTTTGCGGCGCACAGCCAAAAAAGTCCGGCCCAACGCTTGCATTTTGAATCACCAGCAGGTACGATACCATTAAACTTACAAAAAGTAAGCACACGGAGGCGTAAAAATGACTGAGACAAAGTATGAATTCGGACTCGACACGTTCGGCGACCTGGCCTTTCAGGATGACGGCACCCCACTCAACGGCGACGAAACGCTGCGCCAGGTGATCAAAGAGGCTAAGCTGGCCGACGACCTAGGTATCTACCGCATTGCGCTGGGCGAGCACCACCGCCCGGAGTTCGCCATTTCCAGTCCCGAGGTCGTCCTTGGCGCCATGGCCGCAGTGACCAAAAACATCAAACTGGGCACGGCGGTGACTGTACTGTCCTCTGACGACCCGGTGCGCGTCTTTGAACGCTTTTCCACGCTGCACGGACTTAGCCACGGCCGCGAGGAGATCATGCTGGGCCGCGGCTCGTTCACGGAGTCCTTTCCGCTGTTCGGCTTCAATTTGGAAGACTACAACGGCCTGTTCGAGGAAAAAATCGCGATGTGGCAAAAGCTGCTGGAAGGCAAGCCGATGAACTGGACCGGTAAGTACACCCAAAAGCTGACCGACACCACGGTTTACCCGAAGCTCCCGAGCGGTGAGACCATTTCGACCTCGCTGGCCGTTGGCGGCTCACCGGAGTCGATCATTCGCGCCGTGGCGTACGACATTCCGGTCGTCATCGCCATTATCGGCGGCGAGCCGGTTCGCTTCCGCCCTTACGTGGACCTGTACAAAAAGGCCGCCGCGCAGTTCAAAAAGCCTGAACGCCCGCTTGGCATGCACGCCCATGGCATCATCCTCGACGATGAGGCAGAAGCGGTGGAAGTCGGCTTCAAGTACATCAAGGCGGAAATGGACCGCATCGGCATTGACCGCGGCTGGGCACCGATGACTCGCGACCGCTTCGAGTTTGAGATCGACAAGGGCTCCTATTACGTCGGGACGCCGGAGCACGTTGCACAAAAAATTGCCCGCAACATGAAGGCGCTGAACATGAAGCGCTTCGACCTGGTCTACGGCACCGGCGGCCAGCTGCTCAGCCAGCGCGAGGCCACCATTCGCAACTTTGGCGAGCGGGTCATCCCCCGCGTCAAGGAACTGCTGGGAGGCGAGTAACATGGCGAAACCCATCATTGGCATTCTTGGTGCCGGCAAGCTCGGCTCCACGCTGGCGCGCATCGGCACTAGTCGGGACCTGCCCATCATGATTGGGAGCACCCATGCGGTGTCCGACCTCAAATGGGTCATCGACACGCTGGCGCCTGGCGCAATCAGCGCCACCTCAGCGGATGTGGTGAAAAAAGCCGATGTCATCATATTGGCCATCCCGCTGAGCCACTACCAGGACCTGAACCCGGCGGATTTTGCCGGTAAGGTCGTCCTCGACGCCACCAACTACTGGAAGGAAGTCGACGGGACGCATAACACCATTTCCGACTTCACCCACTCCAGCTCCGAAGTGGTCCAGGACTGGCTGAGCACCGCCAAGGTCGCCAAGGCCTTCAACCATATGGGTTACCACGACTTGGAGATTGAAGTCGACCGGCATCCAGACGTGCCCCGCGCAATGGCCTTTGCCACCGACCACGACGACATTCGCCCACTGGTCAAACAGGTGCTGACGGCGTTCGGCTTTGACCCCTTCGACCTCGGCCCCTTAAGATTCGGCCTGCTACTGGAACCCGGCAGTCCACTATTTGGCGAGGCCATTCCGCGGGACCAGTTCACCGCGAAACTCAAAACCATCTACACCAGTCCGTTCGGCAAGGAGATCATCGCCAAGCGCGGCGGCCAAATCAGTTAAACCCGTCGCCCCCGCCGGTATTCGGTGGGGGCTTTCCCGTCCCTGCAGCAGCACGTGAACCTCAGGACCAAACAGTCACCAGACTTCACTAGATGAGTGAGGCCCGGTGACTGTTTGAGTTTCGGCAAGGCTTTTATTCAGTTGGCCAAAGTGGCTGGTCACTTGACGATGGCCCGGGCGATGCGCCGATTAGCGATCAGCATCACAATTCCCCACCAGACCGCGATGGCCCCGATGACCAAAAAGTAGACCACCTCGTGCCCCGGCGTGTAAAAGTTGGCGGCAATCGCCGACAGTCCGGAGCCGGCCGCCTGCGACAGCGTAAACACCGTCATCATTTGCGTCACATACGCGGCGGGCGCGACCTCACTGGCCAGTGCCGTGCCGATCGGCGAAGTCAGCGTCTCGCCCGCAATGATCAGGACGTAGAACATCACGATCCACAGCGGCGACACTTTCACATTCGCTGGGAAAAGGCGCAGCGGCAGGATCATGAACAGGGGTCCAGCCCCCCAAAACAGCATGCCAATACCAAATTTGAGGCTGGCATTGGGCTGCCGGCGGCCGAGGCGAGTCCACAACCCGCTGATCACGCTGCCGAACAGCACCGCCAGCACCGCGGGAATGGTTTGGAAGCTCGCAGCCGACAGGTGCCACCCCCACACGTTCAGGTTGACCTGATCCAGCGTGTACAGCGAAAGGATCCCCGTGGCCTGGCCGTATACCAGCATGGTGATGCTGTTGCCAATTAGAAACAGGCTGTAGGTTTTCACGTGCCGCGCCTCTTGCTTAGTGACCTTGGGGCTGCGGACAATCGCCACCATGTACCAAACGGGCAGCACGATGCCCAGAATCCCCACGGCACTGCTGAAGCGGCCCGCGGTCAGCCAACCGGCCCAAAGCGCCCCACCGATGACCGCAGCCACAATGACTGCGCCGCCAAGGACACGCAAGGCCAACCGCCGGCGCTCAGTCGGCAGCAGCGGATCTGGAACCGTCACCCCCAAGTCGCCCAAGTAGCGGCGATTTAACACAACGTACGGCGCCGTCGTTAACGCCAAGACAAACACTGCCACCAAAAAGCCGGCGTTGTACCCAAAGCGCACCGCCACCGCGCCGGTCACGATGGGCCCGGCCGCCCCGATGTTGGAAATGATGTAAAGCAGCGTGAAGGCGGTATTGCGCATCGTCCCTCGCTGCCGGTAGATCAGGCCGACCAGGGCGTTCAGGCTCTGCCCGGTCACGCCAGAGGCGACGACTTGTAGGACCAAGCTGGCAAAAAACAGCAACCGACCGCCGTGCGGAACGGCCAGCAGCGCGATCGCGAAAATTTTCAGCAGTGTGCCGTACAGGTAGGGCTTGCGCAAGCCCACCAGCCGGTCGGCCGCGTAACTGCCGGCGATCCCCGCCACGTACCCCAGTGATGAGAACACCGCCATGATCTGCGTGGCGGTGATGCGGTCCAACCCCAAGCCGCCGAGATGCAGCGGCTCGTAAAGGTAAAGAATCATGATCGCACTCACGGCGTAAGTCGCAAAGCCTGTGCCTAATGACCCCAGCGCCATCAGCTTGAACGCCGGTGGCTGCTGAGAAATGACCCCGTTTTGTTTTGCCACGATCCGCCCCTCTTTATGCCCAGTTACGTTCCAATATAGCACAAGCCAAGACGCCGGCAATGCTTTTCCAGGGCCACTTTGCTAAAGTGAAAGTAACCGCTTTAGAAAGGAGCCCACAATGCGCAAACGGCACTGGCACCTCTCCGCCCCGCAGGCGATCCTGGTCAGTTTTGCTGCGATGATCGCCCTTGGCACGGCGCTATTAGCGCTGCCTTGGGCCAGCCAAAGCGGCCAGTCAAGCGGCTGGCTCACGGCACTGTTCACCGCCACCAGCGCCAGCTGCGTGACCGGGCTCGTGGTGGTCAACACCATGCAGCAGTGGACCCTGTTCGGCCAACTCGTGATCCTTGGCCTGATTCAGCTGGGTGGCATCGGCTTCATCACTGTCGTCACCGGCAGCCTTCTGCTCTTCCGCCGGCGCATCGGCCTGCGCCAGCGTTTGGCCA
Source organism: Lacticaseibacillus camelliae DSM 22697 = JCM 13995 (assembly GCF_001436615.1). NCBI lineage: Bacteria > Bacillati > Bacillota > Bacilli > Lactobacillales > Lactobacillaceae > Lacticaseibacillus > Lacticaseibacillus camelliae. The sequence goes on along the minus strand of NZ_AYZJ01000023.1, from coordinate 89,655 downwards.
TCCAGACCCTGTTCAATCAGGACTCACTGGGGGGCATGAGCAAGCTGGTCCGCCAGGTCCTACGCTACACGGTTGTGATTGAAAGCGGCGGCGCGGTCCTTCTCACCGTCGGCTTGCTGACGGCAAATCGCGGTTACACAGTGGGTGAAGCGCTGTGGTACGGCGTGTTCCACGCCGTCTCCGCTTTTTGCAACGCTGGGTTTGACGTTATCGGCCAAAACTCCCTTGCCGATTTTCAGGACAGCTGGCTCATCAGTCTGACCGTGATGGCCCTGATCACGCTGGGCGGGCTGGGTTTTCCCGTCCTGTACGAACTCAAACGCATGGTGAAAAACGACAGTCGTCCCCTGCGCCGGCGCGTGCATCATCTCAGCGTCAACGCCAAGCTGGTTTGCCTGACCAGCGTGCTCCTGACAGCGACCGGGACCTTGCTTTTCGCGCTGCTGGAGTGGCACCAATGCGGTTCGCTGGGTCGCCTGACCACCCCGACCAAATGGCTGACGGCGGCATTTGAGGCCGTGACCCTGCGCACGGCCGGCTTTGCGACCTTCGACCAAGGCCAGCTCACCCCGTTAAGCAAGCTGATCGCCTGCGGGCTGATGTTCATCGGCGGCTCGCCGGCAGGCACGGCCGGTGGGGTCAAAACCATCACGCTGGCCCTGCTGGTTGCCGCGGTGGTCTCGGGGCTGCGCGGCCACGCCGGAATCGTGATTTTTGGCCGCCGAATCCCGCTAGCACTGCTGCAACGGGCCCTAGCCGTGTTCTTCGCGCTGTTCGCCGTGATTGCCAGCGCCGTTTTGGTCCTCCATTTCACGGAAGCAAACAGCGTCTTCCGGCCGCAGCTGCTCGACCTGATTTTTGAGGCGACCAGCGCCACGGGCACAGTCGGGCTCACCACCGGCCTCACGCCGTACCTGTCGACAGCTGGCAAACTCACCATCGCCGCCTGCATGTTCATCGGCCGGCTGTCACCGCTGACGCTTGCGATTGCCCTGAACGCCCGTCAATCCGGCGCGACCCACCCCGCCGACTACCCTGCTGCCACCCTTTTCGTCGGCTGATTGCAGAAAGGAGCCCGCAATGAAAACCGTCCAAGCTCGCACGTTCGCCATCTTCGGCCTCGGCCGCTTTGGTACCAGCATTGTCGCCCACCTGGCGGAAAACGACGTCGAGATCCTCGCGGCCGACCGCAAGCCGGCCCGCGTTGAGGCGGTTGCCGACCAGGTCGATCAGGCCGTCGTCGGGGATGCCAGCGACGACGGCTTTCTTCAACGCGTCGCCATTGAACACTTCGACGTCGCCGTGTTTGCCATGGGCGAGCAGTTCGAGGCAAGCGTCATGGCCACCATGATGGCCAAGGAACGCGGCTGCCGGCGCGTTGTGGTCAAGGCGCTGGACGCACGTCAGGCCAAGATCTTGACCCGGATTGGGGCCGACCAGGTCGTGCTCCCGGAAGTGGAAATGGGGGCCAAAATCGCTCACACGCTGGTCAACGCCAATATTCTCGATGTATTTGATCAAATCCCCGGCGTCAACATCACCGAGCGCCGGCCTGACCCCCAGTGGGTGGGCAAGACCCTGGCCCAGGCGGATATCCGCCGCACCGCCGGTCTCGAGATCCTGGCCCTGATCCGCGCTGGCCGCCCTCAGATTCCGGTGGCGCCTAGCACCATTTTAGCGGCAGACGATGTGCTCCTAACGGTGAACACCAAATAGCAAACGGCCCCACGCCTGGCGAAAATCGCCGGTGTGGGGCCGCTACTTTTGAAAATTATTTTGACCGGGCAGGTGTTACTTGGCTGCCTTGCGCGCTTCTTCGCACGCCTTGACGATGGACGGGTTCTTTGAGTGGCAGTCCTCGATCATTTGCAAATCGGCTTCGCTCAGCTTCAAGTCATATGTCATGTCGTTTACCTCGCTTTGGTTTTAAAGATATTTTTACTGTACCACGATGACAAACAGTTGCAAGCAGAACGTGAACACGCCAGGCCCGCCACCCTATTGACACCGCCGCGCCGGTTGCCCACACTGGACGTAATTGGGTTAGGAGGCTTTGGCGTGGATTGGCTGCTCATTCTCATCCCCGCGTTTTTCGCGGCGCTCGTGCAAGGCATTACCGGCTTTGGCTCGGTGATCATCATGATGATTTTCTTCCCGGCAATTTTGCCCATCGCCGAGGCAGCAGGACTGGGCGGCGTGATCATGCTGAGCTGCACCGCCAGCTTGGCATGGCGCTACCGAAAAGATTTTCACTTCAAGCAGGTGATCGGTCCGTTCCTGTTCTACGCCACTGTGGCCACTTGGTCGGTCCATCTCGGTAAGCTGCTGGACACCCATGTGCTGCGGCTGATGCTGGGCGTGCTGCTGGTCGCGCTTGCGCTGTACTTCATTCTCGCCAAAAACGCAGGTGACCGGCGCTACCCCTGGTACATTGCGGTTGGCTTCATGGTGATCTCAGGCTTTTTCAACGGGTTGTTCGGCATTGGCGGGCCGCTGATGGCGCTGTATTTTCTCTCGCTGTCGACCTCGGTGCCGACCTACATGGGCAACCTGCAGGGGTTCTTCCTGATGGACACGGTTTACATCACCAGCGTGCGCGTGGCTTCCGGCATCATCACGGCCTCGGCCATCCCCTACATCATCGGTGGCATCATCGCGGCCACCCTGGGCACGCTGGTCGCCTCTCGCTTGTCAGCTAAGTGGAGCCTGGCCCAGATCAAGCCGCTGATTTACGGCTTCATCGGCCTCAGCGGGCTGTATTACCTGTTCTTCTGACTCCGTTGCAACGAAAAAGCGCACCAACCAGCTCCGTCCTTCAGTATAGGGGCGTGCTCGGTTGATGCGGTTTTTACCGTCTGGTGCCTCAAAACACTACCACAGATGCGTCATCGGCCCGACCATGTACAGCCCAAAGGCCATCACCAGCAGGCACAGTGTCGTGGCGATCACCCGGTACCAGCCGTGCATCCGGTATTTATCCGGCAGCGCCTTGGCTTCGAGCAGCAGCAGGAACCCCAGAACAATCGGCACGAGCAGCGCGTTGATCACCTCGACGGTGACTGCCAGATCCACCAGCTGAATGTTCGCGAGCACCAGCACGGCACCGATCACATGCGCCCCGATGTAAATCAGGTAAAAGCCCGCGCTTTTGCGGTTGAACGGCTCGTTCAAACTGTGCGGCCAGCCAAGCACTTCGGTCAGCCCCCAGGTGCCGGCTAAGGCGACCACCAGGGCGGCGACCAGCGACCCGCCCAGCAGGCTGGTCCCAATCAGTAGGTAGGCCGGCAGCCGACCCAAGTAAGGCGCTAGTGCGCCGGCCATTTGTCCCACCGTCGCAAACGCACCGCTGCCGCCGTGCTTGCCTACGGTTGCCGCGAACGTCACGATGAACACAATCATAATCGCCTGCGTAATCAGCGTTCCAACCGCAGTGTCGCGGCGCTCTTGGGGAATGTCCGCCGGGGTCAGATGCTTGTCCACTACTGCACCTTGCTGGTAAAACAGCATCCATGGCATGATGACCGCACCGACGTTGGCCGCCACGAGGTAAATGTAACTGCTGCTCTGCCAAGGCACCGTGACCAGGCCGCGCATCAGATCACCGAGCTGCGGTTTCGCCATGACCATGGCGATGACAAATGCAAACTCAGCCAGGCCGACAATGACGCCGATTTTTTCCACCCGGCGATACTCACCTAAAAAGGCGATCCCGACCAGAAACGCCGTCGCGATCGGAATCGTGATCCACTTAGACACACCAAACAACTCGCCAACGCCAGCGATGCCGATGAACTCGGTCAACAGCGCCCCGACGGCAGAAATTCCTAACGTCGCAGCCGCGAGCCACGCCCAGCCGCGGCCAAAATACTGGCGGATCAGCGTGCCGTGGCCTTCCTGGGTGACAATCCCCAGCCGCACGGTCATTTCCTGCGCCATGAACAAGACCGGGATCAGGACCAGCTGCGGCAACACCATGGTGTAGCCCCACTGCGCCCCGGATTGGGCGGCCGTGATGAGGCACCCCGCGTCCGTATCGGCCAGCATGACCAGCAGGCCAGGGCCCCAGACGGCGAGCCACCCCCGACCACGTCTAGCCGTTTTTGATGATTTCTCATTTCTTTCGATAATTGCCACTCCGCTCCTGGCGGCCAATGCCGCGAGTCAAAACATAGGCTCATTGTACTACGAGACCACCGGTCATTTGGAGCAAACATCAACAATTGCGGCGGCCCCCGGGTACCCCTTTTTTGCTTACAAAACCGCGCCAATTGCGCTACACTGAAGTGAATTTAAGTCTCCGCAGCGTTTATTGCGATCGTCTACTACCAATAGATGGAATAACCGTTCCTGCAGTCATTCCAACGAAGGTGGTATTTTTTATGCAATCAAACACAGTTCCCGTTAAAACAAAGGTCTCGATTCTGGCCGCTGGCCTGTTGTCATTCATCGGTATTCTGGTGGAAACGTCAATGACCGTCACGTTCCCCACCCTGATGCGTACCATGCACGTCAGCCTAGCGACAGTGCAGTGGCTGACCACGGCCTACCTGCTGCTCGTGACCATCGTGATGAGCAGCACGGCCTTTGTCCTCAAGCGGTTCACCTTTCGCCGCCTATTCTTCTTTGCCGACCTGATGAGCCTTGCTGGCACGATCACGGCCATGGTCGCGCCTAACTTTGCACTGCTGCTGGCGGGCCGCATGCTTCAGGCCGTTGCGACCGGGATCGCCACCCCACTCATGTTTCAGCTCGTCTTCACCCGCATCCCCTTCAAGCAAATCGGGCTTTGGACCGGACTGGCCAGTGTCATCGTCTCGCTGGCGCCGGCGCTTGGTCCCACGTATGGGGGAATCTTGACCAGCCTGTGGTCCTGGCGTGCCATTTTTATTGGCATCCTGCCAGTGCTGGTCGCTGCCACCCTGCTCGGCGCGTATGGCCTGCACGGCGCGGCGCTGGGCACTCAGGGTCAGCAGTTTGATTTTGGGGGCCTCGCGCTGCTGGGGATCACGTTCACCAGCCTGGTCTGGACGCTCAACCTAGCCGGCACTCACGGCTGGATCAGCGCCAATTTTGGCATGAGCATGTTTGTCGCGATGTTGTTGGTCGCCAGCATGACTTGGTACGCCCGCCGCGGTCAGCGCCACCTGTTTGATTACAGTATTTTGAAAAATGGTGTGTTGCGGCAGCGCCTGCTTCAGTACTTCGGCCTCCAGCTGATCAATATTGGCCTGTCGTTCGTCCTGCCCCTGTTTGCTCAAGACGTCCTGCACGCATCGCCGATGAGCGCAGGCTTGATGCTGCTGCCAGGCGCTTTAGTTGGGGCCATCGTGGCGCCGCTTGCCGGTAAAATCTACGACCGCCGCGGCGCCACGATGCCACTCTTAACCAGTGCCAGCCTCGCTGCGCTGGCGATGCTGCTGTTTGCCACGCTGACTCACCACTTCACCATCGGCGTGATTGCCGCGCTTTACATGGTCTTGCGAGTCGGATTCAACAGCGGCTTTGGCACCGCCGTGTCCGACGCCAGTCTGCAAGTCGCAGGCCCGCAAAAAGCGGATCAAAACTCCATGTTCAGTATGATGCAGCAATTTGCCGGCTCGCTAGGCACGAGCCTGATGTCTGCGGTAATTGCCGCCAAGACGCTGCACTCGAGCACCATCGCGGCCACCGTTAACGGCAGCCAAATAGACTTTTGGCTCCTGTTTGGGGTCGCCGTTGCCATTCTGGGTACCGGACTGTGGGTGGCCAAAAAGAAAAAGACCGGACTTTGATCAGTCCGGCCGGTCATACATACTCAATGTGATTCGCCTGGCACCACCGCTTAGCCAGCTGCTGATAAGCAGTGCCCTGAAACTCGTACCATTGATCTACCAGCCCCAACGCCTCGAGTGCGCGCCGAAACCGCCGAAACACCCCATGACCATGCAGGGTTTGTTCGAGTTGCGGCCGCTGCAGAGCAGTGGCGACCTCGTCGGTAAACCGGGTCATCAACTGGTAATCATCCCTTTCGTACTGCGTCGGCAGCGTGACATAACGCGCTTCGTCCGCTTCAAAAGGGGCCTCTGCTTCGTCGTCATCGGGCACCCGGATGATGGTTTCCGTCTTGCGGTCGTAAAGAAACTCTAACTCATCATCAGTCATCTCGATGGCCTCACTGACCGCACCTAATTTGATCGGCATCAAATCGCCTTCTTTGCTAATTGTCAGCCCGCGCACGCATCAGCCAGGTCTGCCAGATCAGCACCCCGGCCATCAACACCGTGAAGGCCAGAATATACACGGGATACAACCCGATGGACACCGCGCCGGCCAGCAAGCCAAACAGCGGCGGCGCAAAGGTCGAACCGACATACGCCGACGCCATTTGCAGCCCGATCACCGCCTGTGAGTGGTCCGCGCCAAAGGAGTGCGGCGTTTCGTGAATAATCGTCGGGTAAATGGGCGCACACCCCACGCCGAACACCACGAGACCAACCAGCGCGGAGATAACCGGCAGTGGCAACAGAATCAGCAGGACCCCCACGAGCATGATCCCCGTGCCGAGCCCCAGCATCCGGCGGTCACCCAGCTGATCGGCGATGATACCCGACAGAAAGCGGCCCACCGTGATGCCAATGTAAAACAGCGCGGCAAACCGCGCGGCCGTCGTCACGGCGACCCCACGGGCCTGAACCAGGTAACTGGCGGCCCAGATGCCGGCAGTGGCCTCCAGGGAGCAGTAGGCGAAAAAGGCGACGAGGACCTGCTTGACGCCGGGCAGTTGCAACAACTGGCCAATCTTCAACGGTGCGCTGGCTCCCTTTTCACTTGCCGCGGTTTGCGGTTTGGCCCACAGCGGGAGACTCGCGATCAAGATAAAGGTCAGCACCACCTGGATGATGCCGATGATGCGATACCCGGACTGCCACCCCAGCTGGTGGGTCAGGGCGTAGCTCATCACGTTCGGGCTGATGGCCGCGCCCACACCCCAGAAGCAGTGAAGCCAGTTCATCTGGCGGCCCTTGTAGTGCAGTGCGACATAGTTGTTCAGCGCCGCATCCACGGCGCCGGCTCCGAGCCCGTACGGCACCGCCCAGACGCAAAGCCAAATGAAACTGGGCGACAGCGAAAAGCCAAACAGTGCAAGCGCAGTCGTCGCCACACTGGCCGCCGTGACCTTGCCCGCCCCAAACCGTCGCGTCAGGCGGTCCGACATCAAGCTGGAAATAATCGTGTCTGCCGAAATCAGCATGGTGATGATCCCGACGTAACTGGTTGGCACGCCCAGTTGCGTGTGCATCGCCGGCCACCCGGCCCCAATTAAGGAATCAGGCAGGCCCAGGCTAATAAACGCTAAATAAATGATCCCCAACAGTAAAGAAAACATATGCCCCTCCGTATGCGTCAATACTGGTAATTCTAGCGGAGTGGCAAGCAGTGTCAACGGTTTCAGTGTGACTACTTCGTCACTGGTGTCATGATGGTGGGACGAAAAGCCCCTTATCCCCACGGGCTTTACCATTTGTTTCACCTGAAACCATCATCGCATCCCCATGATATCGGTCTTCCGGGCATGCTAAACCGGGCGAGCAGAAAGTTGAAAACGGTTGGTAAATCCAGACCACAGTGAGGTGTACGGATGCACATGAATCACTCACCGATGGGAAGGAAGTGCCTGATTGTCCGTTGCTGATGCGATAACGCTTATGTTTAGTACTTCGAGTTTCATCTTGTCTTTATCCACCTGACCATCGTCATCACCCAAACAATCGGCGGCAAGAAAAAGACCGCTAAATTTCTGGCAGGAGGTTTAGCGGTCTTCGACTATTCAAACTAAATGCCAACCGTCTTTAGCGGTCTGCAGGGCGACGTGCTGAATGGCGTGCCGCCTTTTCGATACTCAGAGAATAACATGGGCGAAACTCACGAGAGAAAGAAAATCGCAGAAGCATCCTCTATCTCAAGCAACCCGCCTGCTTGATGACGAATGCGCGTATCTGGCGTCCTTAGTCATCAACCTCAACCGTCGAGTTTTCCCCGCCGATCGTGACTTCCGCCTGCTTAAAACTCAGGGCGAAGAAGTCAGAGTGCGCGGCGTACTTCGCAGTTTGCGGGTACTTCGCGTTGTACAAGGCCAGCTGCTCAGGGGTTGGGTCGATTTTCTCGACCGTCGCCTTGCGGACGCGGGCCACATCATTGCTGCCAAACTGCGGCGTCGCAAACGATGCCTGACTGTGTTTGCTGATTTCTGCAACCTTTTCCGCGTTGGCGGCCGTCATGAACAGCTCCTGGTTGTTGGCTTTATCGTAAACGCCGAGGACGATGCGGACATCCGGCGCGGTGCCGTCTTCCGTCAACGTCGCAACCGCAATTTGTGATGACGCGTTAAAGATTCTCTCTAGATCTTCTGTATTAGCCAAAAAAATCCCTCCAATATCAGTTACATTTTCGGGCGAGCTTCATTCGTTCGTCTATATAAATGGTAAGCGGTTACGTCGGAGAATACAAGCGTCGCGGCCGCCGTGTCACATTCACTAATCGAGCATCTTGGGGCTGCTAGAGACCAAATCACTTATGGTACGGGCTCCCGATCTGAATCATGAACGCCCGGTAGATCTGCTCCATAAGCACCAGCCGCATCAACTGGTGCGGCATGGTCAGCTTGCCGAAGCTCAGCGTGTCATCGGCGCGCTTCATCACGGCCGGCGACAGCCCCAAAGAACCCCCGATGACAAACGTGATATCGGAGTGGCCGTATGTGCCGAGGTCCTCAAGCTCCTTGGCGAACACCTCACTGGCGCGCTGCTTGCCTTCGATTGCCAAGGCGATGACCCACTCCTTGTCCTTGATTTTGGCGAGGATCCGCTCGCCCTCAACCTCTTTGACATGCGCCATCTCCGCCTCGGATAGCGACTCCGGGGCTTTTTCATCGGCGACTTCAACAATCTGCACCTTCGCAAACTTGTCCAGTCGCTTGCGGTATTCGGCAATCCCGTCCTTAAAGTACTTCTCTTTGAGCTTGCCGACTCCAATCACTTTGATGTTCATACGCGTCACCCCTCAAAGCAAGTATACCCGAAACCACCGCCCGTCAAAATGGCCGCAGTGTTCATTACTCAAGGACAATGTAACGATTTATTTGGTGTTTTTTACACACCACCCATGACATTGTTCATGGCATGTCTTGTTGCTATGAAAAATTGAAATGCCCACATTTCGGCTTTTTGTTGCCGTTTCTTACACGTTTTTTCCCTTCACATGCAGTTTTTTCAATCTTCGGTCTTTACACGAGTTTTACACGGTCCCCGTTATACGGTCCGCAAAATAAGCGCAAAATAGAAGAGTTGAGTCACTTTTGGAGCGTGTAAACTTATGACTGTAATCAAAAACATTGCAAAGGACCGGGTGCTGCAGATCACCGCGTTCCTAGTAGTGCTGAGCTTGTTCGCGGCCAGGCCGAAGCTTGCCGATATCAGCTTCGATACTCTCTGGTCGATCCTCGGGATGATGACCGTCATCCAAATCTTCGAGTACCTGCATGTCCTTGATTATTTTGCCTACCGTCTGACCAGTTTGGCCGCTGATTCACGCCAGCTGCTACTGATGTTTTTGGGGCTCGCCATCGTCGCCGCCATGTTCTTGACCAACGACGTCACGGTGATCACCCTCATTCCGCTGTACCTTGAAATCGCCAAAAAATACAAGCTGCCTGAGATCCTACCAGTCACACTGATCGGGATGGCGGCCAACTTTGGGAGTGCCTTCACCCCGTTTGGCAACACGCACAACATTTTCCTGATGAGTCACTACACGATTGGGATCGGCGAATTCTTCAGCTGGTCGATCCCACTGCTGATTGCGTCGATCATTCTCCTGCTGGGTTTCACCCTGTTCGTCAAAAAAATCCCTCTGCCCGCCGTCGGCTTCCAGGATATCCACATCCAAACGCGGCCGACAGTGATCACCGCAATCGTGGCACTGTTCATTTTTGCCGGGGTGCTCAAGTTTATCCCGTCTTATATTGGCGCCGTTGCGGCGATCCTGCTGGCGGTGCTTTACAACAAGACGATTATGAAAAAAGTCGACTACGCAATTGTCCTGACCTTCGCCGGCTTCTTCGTCATTGTGTCCGTCTTGCAGCAGTTGCCGTGGGTGGTCAACCTGATCTCTGGGCTGGTCAGCTCGCCGCACTCCGTCTTCCTGACTTCGATCCTCACCAGCCAGCTAATTTCTAACGTGCCGTCGACCGTGCTGATCGGGAAATTTACCCACTACGCTGCGGCGCTCTTCCTGGGGTCCAACATCGGGGGCCTGGGCTCCGTGGTCGGCTCAATGTGCAACCTGCTGGTGTATAAGGAATACGCCACTTGGGGCAATCACCATGCCGGCAAGTTCCTGATCGGCTTTCTCGCCTTCAACGTGATTGGGCTGATCGTCCTAGCCGGCATGGGCTGGCTGATCCTCGATTTTGTTTACTAAATGAAAATGTGCTTTACTTCGTCGCGGCTCACCGCGACTTTTTTGTCCTGTTTTTTAAGAGGAATGGCGCGAACTATTGTATTTTTCCCTGACAGCAGCTTATTAGTTGCGGTAAGAATGCCGAGTTAGATAAGCTAAAGTTAACCGAAGCTATTATTTTAATTCGCAAGGAGGACATTATGGGAAAATATGAGTCCGATGCCAAGCAACTCCTCACAGCGCTGGGCGGTGCCAAGAATGTGGCATCATTCATGCACTGTGCCACACGCATGCGGTTCGTCCTCAAAGACGACGCCTTGGCGGATAAGCCGGCCATCGAAAAAATTGGGGCCGTGCGCGGCATGTTCACGAACGCTGGACAATTCCAGGTCATCATCGGCAACGAGGTCCCGGAATTCTACAATGATTTCGTCCAAGTCTCCGGCCTGACCGGCGCCAGCAAGGAAGACACGAAGGCCGCCGCCAAAACACACCAGAACGTGGTGCAGCGCGCGGTAGCCACGCTGGCCGAGATTTTTACGCCGCTACTGCCCGCCATCATTGTCGGTGGGTTGATCCTCGGCTTCCGAAACATCCTGGAAGGGGTGCAATTCGGCGGCTCGACCATCGTTGAACAATCGCAGTTCTGGAGTGGGGTCAACGCCTTTCTGTGGCTGCCCGGCGAAGCCATTTTCCACTTTCTTCCGGTCGGCATCACCTGGTCGATCACCCGTAAAATGGGCACCACGCAGATCCTCGGGATCGTGCTGGGGATCACGCTGGTGTCCCCGCAGCTGCTTAACGCCTACGCGGTGAACAGCACGGCAGCCGCTGACATTCCGTTCTGGGACTTCGGCTTTGCCCAGGTCAACATGATCGGCTATCAGGCCCAAGTCATCCCCGCCATGCTGGCCGGGTTCATGCTGGTGTACCTGGAACGCTTCTTCCGCAAGCACATCCCGCAAGCCGTCTCGATGATTTTCGTGCCGCTGTTCTCACTGCTGCCAACGATCCTGATCGCGCACGTCGTCCTTGGCCCCTTCGGCTGGTGGGTCGGCGACGGGCTGTCAAACATCGTGAACGCCGGCTTGACCAGCAGCTTCAGCTGGCTGTTCGGCCTGGCCTTCGGGCTGCTGTACGCACCGGTCGTGATTACAGGGCTGCATCACACCACGCTGGCGATCGACGCGCAGCTCATTTCCACCTATGGGTCGACCAATCTTTGGCCGATGATCGCCCTGTCTAACATTGCGCAAGGCTCGGCGACCCTGGCGGTGGCGATCGCGCACCGGGGCAACAAGCAGGAGGAAGGCATTTCAGTGCCGGCGACGATTTCGGCCTACCTTGGCGTGACGGAACCGGCGATGTTCGGGATCAACCTGAAGTACGTTTACCCGTTCATCGCGGCGATCATTGGCTCCGGCATCGCCGGCATGTTCGTCACCATCATGGGCGTTCGCGCCTACTCGATCGGCGTTGGCGGCTTGCCTGGGATTCTCTCCATCGTGGGTCAGTACATCGGGATTTTTGCCATCGGCATGGTCATCGCCGTTGCCATTCCGTTCATTCTCACCTTTGTTTTACGCAAAGTGCCGGCGCTGAACAAGATCGAGGCCGTGGACGAAGCAACAGGCGAGATCATTGACGAAAATGACGCCCCTGCCCCACAGCCGCTGGCTACAACCATTGAAAGCCCTGAGTTTGACCGGCTATACGCCCCTGCAACAGGCAACGTGCTCCCACTGACCGCCGTCCCGGACCAGGTTTTTGCCCAGAACATGATGGGCGAAGGGTTCGCCGTTGACCCGACGGAAGGGCGCATCAGCTCCCCTGTGGTCGGCACCGTGACCGCAGTCTTCGACACCAAACACGCCATCGGGATCCAGATGCCAAACGGCCTTGAAGTCCTGGTCCACATGGGACTCGACACGGTGGCCTTAAAAGGGGCACCGTTCACGGTGCACGTGCAGCCAGGCGACGCGGTCCAACCCGGCACGCGCTTAGCCTTCATGGACATTGAGGCGGTCAAGGCCGCTGGCTATTCCCCAGAGGTGATCGTGGTGATCACCAACTCAGACCAACTCGCTGAATTCAGACTGTTGACCTCCGGCCCGCACGAAAGCGGCGATCCGGTGGCTGAAGCACAAACCGCCGCCCTGCCGGAAACGACGCCGCGTCCCAAAGCGGAACCGGCGTTGTAGCAAGCGCTGGACACCAAAAACCCGGATCACTGACGATCCGGGTTTTTCTGTGCGCCTGAGACTAACCGGTGGCGGGCGGCCACCGGGATCTGGCTGGCTTTCACGCGGCGCCACGACAAGACCGTCTGCCCCTTGCTGCGCACTGCTAGATAGGCATGCGGGGCCAGCGGTTTATCTGTTACTTGCAGCAGCAGCTTGCGTTCACGGCCGTCCCGGGAGTAGCTCGGCAGGCGGTAGCGATAATCGCGGCCACCATGCGCATTAGCAACCCATTCCACTGAGCAGCCGCCAGTGGCCACGTACACGGTTTCTTGTGGCAGGACAGGATTATACCGGTCCAACATGCCGGCCGCCTCTGTGGGCTGATCACGGGTGAATAGCGGCGCGCCAAACAAAATCACCGCCATAATGATCATCAGTGCCCCCACATTGCAGCATGCCCGTTTCATCCCACTCGCCCCTTTCACCCAATAGTTTACAGGGTGAAGCACTCTAACTCATGGGACTTGAGGTCGAGATGCGGATGGGCCTAGGAATGATTTTTTCAGCAAAAAGCGCCCGGTTCCGCACGAATGCGAAACCGAGCGTCATTTTGACTGCCTAAAGGTCTTCGCCGCGACTGGCGATGACTTTTTTATACCAGTTGAAGGAGTCTTTGCGGCTGCGTTTCCAGCTGCCATGCCCCTGATCATCGGCATCGACGTAAATGAAGCCGTAACGCTTCTTCATTTCGCCGGTGGACGCCGAAACGATGTCGATGGCACTCCACGGGCAGTAGCCGAGCAAGTCGACGCCGTCTTCGGCGACCGCCTTTTCCGCCTGCAGCAAGTGGTCGGCCAGGTACTTGATGCGGTAATCGTCGTGAATGCTGCCGTCGGCTTCGACCTTATCGAAGGCGCCAAAGCCGTTTTCAACGATCATCATCGGCTTGTGCCAGCGCGCCGTCATCCAGTTCAGGCTGTAACGAAGCCCAACCGGGTCAATCTGCCAGCCCCAGTCAGAACGCGGCACGTAAGGATTCTTGGTGTCATTTTTAAATTCGTCAAAGTCCATATCCGGATTATCGTCGCTGTACTTGACCACGGCGGAGTTGTAGTAGGAAAAGCCCACAAAGTCCGCGGTGCCGGCCTTGATGATGGCCTCGTCTGCCGGCGTGATACCAATGTCGTAGCCTTTCTTCGCCCAGTACTTCTTGAGCCAAGCCGGGTACTCGCCCAGCGCCATGACGTCACCGAAGTAGTAACGGTAATTCATCGCGCGCTGGCAGTACATCACATCTTCCGGCCGGGCGGTCAACGGGTAAATCGGGTTGAAGGCGATCATGTCGCCGATTTGCAGCGTCGGGTCGATCGCATGGCCGATTTGCACGGCCTGGGCCGCGGCGACAAACTCGAGGTGCGCCGCCTGAAACATTTTTTCTTCCCAGTTGTCGCCCTTGCCTAGAATCAGACCGGAGTTTTGCAGTAGCGGGTGCGGGTCGCGCCAGGACGTCTGGTTGTTGATCTCGTTGAAGGTCATCCAGTACTTCACCTGGTTGTGGTAGCGCCGGAAGCAGGTCTCGGCAAACTTGGTGAAGCAGTCGACGACCTTGCGGCTGCCAAACCCGCCATACGCCTTGACCAAGTGCAGCGGCATCTCAAAGTGCGACAGGGTCACGATCGGCTCGATGTTATACTTGTGCAGCTCCGCAAACAGGTCATCGTAAAACTTCAGGCCGGCCTCGTTGGGCACGTCCTCGTCGCCGTTCGGATAGATCCGCGTCCAGGCGATGGACGTCCGAAACGCCGTCATCCCCATTTCGGCAAACAGCTTGATGTCTTCTTTGTAGTGCGAGTAGAACTCGACGCCCCAGTGGTTCGGGTAGACCTGGCCGTCTAAGACCTGGTCATCCTCAATGCGAGCCACGCCGTTTTCCCCGGCGCGCATGGTGTCGGCAATGCTGACACCCTTGCCGCCTTCCTGCCAGCCGCCTTCAGCCTGGTGCGCAGCAATCGCGCCGCCCCAGAGAAAGTCTTCTGGCATTTTGTATCCTTTTGTCATTGGTCTGAAACTCCTCACGTTTATCTATAATTGGGCGCATGAGTGCGAAGTGCGTCCGGCTTCTAACTGGGCTCTGGCGGCTAATCTCCGGGCTAAGACCGCCAAGCCTGCGCACCTTCTAACTGGGCTACGAGTTCGCAACGCGGGAGTGGTTTGATCAGCTTGTAGCGCTTTGCGCGTACAAGCTGACATGCGGCAGCAGCTACGCTCAGGGCCTCGAAGCCAAAGTACGGCTTCAATGCCCTGAGCTAGGCTACCCATCCCGCTCAGTTCGCGAACCCTGCGCACCTTCTAAAAAAAGCCGGAACATCGCTGTTCCAGCCTTCACCGTGCAATGCGAAGATTAGTTGTCCTCGACTTTTTTACCATCAAGGCGCTTGTAAAGGTCAACGATCTCACCCGCAAGATCACGGAACGTAATGCTGGTCATCAAGTGGTCCTGTGAGTGGACCATCAGCAGTGTGACCGTGGCGTGCTCGCCGTTAGCTTCGGCAGTCAACATCTTGGTCTGTGAGTTGTGCGCATCAACCAAGAAACCGTCAGCTTCTTTAAGCTTTGCGTCGGCGGTTTCAAAATCGCCCTTCTTGGCTGCCTGGATCGCCTCGAAAGCGGAACTCTTCGCATTCCCGCCGTTCAAAATGAGACCCATGATTGCATCCATGTTTTGATCTTGTTCTTCTTCAGCCATTGTCTTCTCCAATCATCAGTATCTCTAAGCTCAGAAAGCGGTTGCGGTTTCCCGTAGACTACTTGCCAGCTTTTTCGATTGAGGACAGCGCTTCTTTAAGCACCTTTTCGCCGTTCATCATGCCGTAGTCCTGCATGTTGATGACTTCAACGGGCAGCTTGCCGTCAACTTTGTTTTGGAACTGGCTGAGCAGGTAACGAACCTGAGGCCCGAGCATTAAAATGTCTGGGTGTTTCGTCTCCAGTGCGTTATCAGCGTCAGAGGCAGCGGTTGCAAAAATGTCCGCTTCAACACCTTCAGCCGTTGCGGCCTTCTGCATCTTCGAAACCAGCAAGCTGGTGGACATACCAGCAGAGCATACCAACATAATAGTTTTCTTGTCAGCCATAATTAAAACTCCCCTTTGTGTGAGTACAAATTTTGCGGCTAGAAGTTTAACCGCTTTCATTGCTACAATGCTATAATAATACGTGGGTACGAAATAAACAAGTCCCATGACTTAAAATTTGTTTGGGAGGGGCAACTCATGTATCACGAAATCGCGGAAAAACTGCTCCAGGCGATTCAGGCTGGAGATTATCAAACTAAATTACCGACGGAGCAGGAGCTGATGAAGGAGTATGGCGTCAGCCGCAACACCATCAGACGCGCCATCGATGTCGTTTACCAGCATGGGCTGCTGCGCCGCATTCAAGGCTCCGGCTACTACATCAACAACGTCCAGCTTCAAGGCTCGATGACGATCAATCTGTCCATCGGTGCCGGCAAGTCATTGGCCAAGCGCGGCCCGTTGACCTCCAAAGTCGTCACTTTTGACCGGGTGCAGGCCAGTGAGATCCCGCTTGCCCAAACGATGAAAATCCATGATGACACCGAGCTGTGGCGCATCATCCGCCTGCGCTACCTCAACTCGGTGCTGTACTGCCTGGAGGAAGCCTACTACCTGCGTGACCAAATCCCGTTTATTTCGACTGATGCCTTGGACGATTCGATTTTTGATTTTATCAAAGAAACCTACGACATCGATCCCGAATCCTCAGACGACTTTCTCTCCCTGACCACACTGGGTCCGGATAAGGCCGACCTGATGAATTTGGCTACCGGCACCTCACTGCTAACGCTGGCCCAAATCAACTACACGCACAACAACGTGGTGTTTAACTTCTCCCAAACCGTTTACAGCTACCCGGGGCTGGACTTCTACTTCCATTCCGCACACCTCAGCAGCAACTGAGTGCCCTGCAAAAAGACAACAACGCCGCCGCGACTTCATCGATCGCAGCGGCGTTTTGTTATGCCTTGGCCGGTTCGTACATGTCGGCGTTGCGCCGGCCAGAACGGGCCCGCAGCGCGTACAAAATGGTGATCGTATCGACCACTTCCTGCAGCATCGCGCCAATGATCACCGGAATCACCCCGAAGGCGGCGATCAGCATCAGGCCGGTACAGATCCCAATGCCGATCCACACCGCCTCTTTGGCGATGCGCATCGTGTCCTGAGAAATGATCACCGCACAGGCCACCTTAGTGAGGTCATCGCGTAAAATGACCGCATCAGCGCTTTCGCTGGCGGCGGTCGCCCCGTGCGCGCCCATGGCGATGCCGACATCAGCAACCGCTAGTGACGGCGCATCGTTGACCCCGTCGCCGACCATCACCACCGGCCGCGCGTCTTTAGGCGTGTTGTCCAGTACTTTAATCTTGTCCGCCGGCAGCTGTTCGGCAAACACCTTGTCTACGCCAACTTGCTGGGCAACGTCATCGGCAATCGCCTGATTATCGCCGGAGATCATCATCGTGTTTGCGACGCCGAGCTCGTGCAGCGCACTGATCGTCTGCTTGGCTTCCGGCCGGATGCGGTCGGTGAAGGTGATCACGCCGGCGTAATGGCCATCAACGCTCACGTAAACCGCCGTGGTGTCAACATTCGCGTCGGTACCGGCAAAGTCGGGCTTGCCGACCTTGATCAACTTACCGGCAACTTCAGCCTGGACCCCTTCGGCCGTCACTTCTTCGGCGGCGTTAGCGCCGAGCAGTTTGCCGCTGCCGACTTCGCTGACCAAAGACCGCGCCAGAATATGGGTAGATTGCTGCTCCGCACTGGCCGCCAGCAGCAGCAGCTGGTTTTGATCGTAGCCTGGTTGCACTTGCACCTGATTGACAGCAAGCACGCCTTGCGTGATGGTCCCAGTTTTATCAAAGGCCACGGTTTTGGCCGAGGACAGTTTTTCTAGGGCCGTCCCAGACTTCACGATGATCCCGGCGCGGCTGGTGCGGCTCATCCCCGACACCATCGCGACCGGCGCCGCCAGGATCAGCGGGCACGGACTAGCCACGACCAGCACCTCCGCAAAGCGCAGCGGATTGCCCGTAACCGCCCATGCCACACCGGCGATCACGTACGCTAACACCGTAAACGGCAAGGCGTAACGGTCGGCCATGCGGACAAAATGGGCTGGCCGGGCCTCGGATTCCTTGACCAGTTGCACGATGCCTTGGTACTGACTGTCCTCGGCACGCTTGGTGACGCGCACGGTCAGGGCGCTGTCGCCATTGACCGTCCCGCTCATCAGCTCATCCTTGGGATTCTTATCCACCGGCTTGGACTCCCCGGTCAGGCTGGCCTCGTCGACCGTGCTACTACCCTCGATCACCACACCGTCGACCGGCACGACTTCTTGCGGCTTGACCAGCACAGTGTCATCCACATTGACGTCATCGACGGAGATGTCTTCCTGTTTACCGTCAACCAGCCGGTGCGCGGTCGTTGGCGTATTATCAAGCAGCTGCTTGAGATCAGAATTGGCCTTAGTCGCCGCAAAGTCTTCCAGCGCGTCGCCGCCGGTCAGCATCAGCAGCACGATCAGCGCACCAATGACGGTGATCACGATTTGCGCCCAGCCTGGTTGATGCAAGCCAAACTCCAAAATCAGCGCAACGATCCCGACGGTCACGACAGCCCACAAGCGACGATAATTTCTCAACGCACTCACTCCCTCGATTTATCTACGCTTAATTATAATAATTCCAATCTAGAAAGTCCAGTTAGGCGCGTTCCGTTTTTGTTTTTTCCGGCTCACATTCGATCACGATCGGCCACGCCACAGTGCCCTCAGCAATCAGTGCCTGTAGGCGGTTAAACAAAAACAGCAGCCAGGCAAACCCAATCGCAAAACCTTGAATCTCAAAAGCGGTCAGGCTCGGGTAGCCGAACAGACGAAAGCCCATGTTCAGCAGAAATTCGACCGCACCGATGCCGTAAGACGCCCACAGAAACTCCTTGGAGACCTCTGGCAGCAGCCAGCGCAAGCCAATAATAATGATCAGCACGATGGTCACCAGCATCCACGAAATTTGATCATGCAATAGGTGAAACTGCGCGTTGTTGGGAAAGATCCCGATGCAACCGAGATCAATCGCCGCCAGCGTTAACAGCGTTCGCAGTGTCGTTAACCGCCAAGATTTACGGTGCTGCGCGTTTAATTGGACAAATAGGTAATCGATCAGGCTGATCATGACCAGCGCCGTCATCACCAAGGTGAGGTTGAACTGCCAGGCGTTGGAGGCCAGCTTGGTCCCCAGGAAACTCAGGTTGTACTGCCACCACTGACGACTGCCGTTTGACGCCATGGAAATGACCGCCCCAGACACAATCACGATGGTGAGCAAGGTCGACAGCGTGGAAGCGTTGATCCGCAGGGCCATTTGAACCATGAACACATTGGCCAAGATCAGAAATATAAGCACCTGCAACACCGCTGTAAACGGATCAAATGTCGCGCCCGGAAAGAGCTGGCCCAGCACCCAAAAGGTCCCCAGCAGCGCCATGCCTAGGATGATGGCAAACGCCAGCATGATCACCGGGAAATTTCGCCAGTACACGGCCTTAGAAAACCGATTGTCCGGATCGTTGCGCGATTGCACAAAGAACCCGGCAAACAGGCCGATCCCAGTGACGACCCCAAAGCCGATGGTAAAACTGGCCACTGAGACATCCCCGGTCATTGGAATCACCCGTACGCCCAGATGCAGCCAGTAAAGGAAAATCACCACCGTTGAGATCAGGCTGACCACCAGCGGCCAGATGAACGCTTGCCGCCCTGACCTTAGCCTGTCCGCAGGCGCAGGTTGAATCACGATACGATCGTTTTTGATGGTCAGCTGCATCGGCGTATCTAAGTCCCCGTGCAGCTGAGCGTACACGCCGGCCGGCACTGTGACCTTGAGCTCACTTTTTTCTTTCATGACTGTCTCTCCCCTGTATCCTCTTCCCTCATCATACCGTAATGAACCGCAAAACGGGGCGGATGGCCCCCAAAATCAGTTGGGCGAATCAAACAGACTGCAGGGCACAAAAAACGGGCTGCCGTTGCGGCAGCCCGTTTCCTTAACGCGACGTGACATTAGTCAATGTCGATCTGGTGTGGATCTTGCTCCTGTTCAGTCAGCTTTGGCAGCGTAATGGTCAAAACACCCTTGTCGTACGAGGCCTTAATGTTTTGCTCATCGACGTTCGGCAGGCGATAGCTCCGGCTCATTGCGCCATAGCTGCGCTCGCTCATCAGTACATTGCCATTGCTGTCCGCGTGGTCATTAACGTCCTTCTTGTTGACTGAAATGTTCAATACGTTGTCTTGGTAATTCAGGTGAATGTCCTGCTTCTCGATTCCTGGAACGTCGACCTTAGCAACGTAACTCTTGTCAGTTTCTTTAATGTCAGTCTTGAGCACCCGGCTCGTGTCATTTGGCATGAAACGATCGAAGAAGCGCGAGCCCAAATCATCGAAGAACGGATCCGTCAACCAGTTGTCACGATTCATAATCTCATTAGCCATGATGCAAAACTTCCTTTCTTAAATGTCTGTTGTTGGTTTAATGCAAGGAGAGCAACTGCCCATGCAACCGTTCAGTTCGCGACTCGCTCGCCTTCCCGATCGGGGCTTTAGCTCCTTTCCTTGTTTACATAAAGTATTATGCCACCATTTAGCACTCGTGTCAACAGAGTGCTAATAAATTTTGAAAAAAATCCCAACGAATTTTTGAATTCGTTGGGACTGCCCTCTTTCAAGTGTAAAAAGAAGCGCTCTATCGCTCGTGAAGGCAACTGGTTGAGCACTTTAGCTAAAACCGTCCGGCTTCGCAGCCTTTTACTAGCACACCTTGCCGCCTAAAGCCCTCATTTCCTCGCGCCGTGCTTGTTCATCAGCCGCCAGCGGCTGAGCAAAACCGATGGTCACAGCACCGTCTAAGATGCCGGAATCGTCATGAAGGTTCAGCGAGCCGTTGCGATAATCCAGCGCCAAACCGTGGCCGAGGTAGCTTAGCTCGAGGGCGCCGGTAGTCAAGTCAAGATCCGTATTGTTGGTCAACGCCTCAGCGTAGTCCGAATCAGGCGCATCAGCGATCACCAGTTGAAACTTATTCCCAATGGCACACGTGCCACCGAGTTTGGAATACTTACTGGAGCCGTCATCAAGCGCCAAAAACACACGGTCTCCAGGCACTAGCTTGGTGTTGAGATAGTCCTTTGCGGCATCTGTAATGGTAATTTCCATATCGATCACCCTTTCAACTAGATTGTACACAACTATTCATACTATTATGATACCGAGTCGTTCACATCCTGTCAATCATAGCTTACCAAATACTAGCAACCGGCCTGTTCACACACAGGCGTGCACCAACTATCCCCAGCAGTTATCCACACTACCCCGTTGATCAACCCTAGCACTGGTGTTCAGAAGATTCTTTGATACCAGATTTCGTGCCCGAAAAAATCAAGACCTTAATTTTTCACAGCGGGTTATCCACCGTTTTCAACTTCGGCATTTCACAAAGTAAGGCGTCCAAAACCGCGTCCTCATCGCCCGTACGAGTGTTTGGTTCACAAAGAGAAAAGTTTATCCACCGACTTTTCAACCCCTGTGGATAAGTCTGTGCACGGGCTAAAAAGTGAGTTATAAACACTATCCACAGAGTTATCCACAGGCTGATGGGCCACTTATCCTCAAGCCGAATTCACACTTGACAAGTACTATCCGAACAATCCCGGCCATCGGGTGTCCAACTACCGTAATTTGCCGAAAACTTGCGCATAAAAAAACCGCACATTGCTGTGCGGCCAATTGCCATTTCGTTAAACTACTTCGCGTTCCCAGTGGTGCTGTCCAACTGCTCTGTGGTTTGCGTCAGCTTCACGTTGACGGTCTTCTTAGCGCTGCCGCGGTAATACGTCAGCGAAATCGTGTCACCGATCGCGTGCTTGTACAGCTGGGTGTGCAGCGTGGCCACACTGTCGACGCTGGTGCCGTCGACCGCCACGATCACGTCGTACTGCTTAAGGCCCGCGGCCTTAGCAATACTCCGCGTGGTGAAGCCGGCCACCACAACGCCGCCGGTGACACTGGATGGCACCTTCAGGAGATCGGACTGCTGGCTGGCGGAAACACTGGAAAGATCACGCGCCTCAATGCCTAAGGCCGGACGCACGACCTTCCCGTTGGCCACCAGCTGGTTGATGATCGACACGACCTCGTTGCTTGGAATGGAGAAGCCCATCCCTTCAATTGTCGCGTTCGAATTGCTGGTTCCGGACAACTTCATCGAGTTGATTCCGATGACCTGGCCGTTCAAATTGATGAGCGGCCCGCCAGAGTTCCCGGAGTTGATTGCCGCATCGGTTTGAATGACGTTGGCCTGGCCGGTGACTTGGCCGGTCTGCTCGTCGCTCACGTCAACCGTCCGGCTCGTCGCTGAAATGATTCCCTGAGTGACTGAGGTCGCGTACTCAGAGCCCAGCGGCGACCCAATGGCCAGCACCGTTTGGCCTGCTTTGATCGCACTGGAGTCGCCGAAGCTGGCGACCGTGTCGACTTTACTGTCGTTGATCGACAGTACTGCCAGGTCGGAGGTCTCATCCGTGCCGACTAACTTAGCCGTGACTTTTGAGCCATCGGACAAAATGACTTCCAAGGCATCCGACCCTTCGACCACGTGATTGTTGGTGACGATATAGGCCTTGCCGTCCTTTTTCTCGTAAATGACCCCGGAGCCTTCGCTGGCGTCCTCAAGTTTACCGCTAGAAGACCCCGATGAGCCTGAGGAACCGGAATCACTGCCGGAGTCCCCAAACAGATCCCCGAAGGCGTCCAGGCCACTGGAAGTGGACTGCGTCTTTTGCATGTTGACCACTGACACGACGGCCTTTTCGACCTTCGCAAAGGCAGCCGAGCTGGCACTGCTTTCATTCACGCTGACATTCGACACCTTAGTGGTGCCCGGTTTGCCTTCGCTGACCGCTTCGTTGACGGAGTTAGTGGGGTTGTGGCTCATGATCCCGTACGCGACGCCGCCCCCAACGCCACCGCCAACTAAGGCCGCAACGACAGCGACTAGTGCCAACTGTTTCAGCCCGGAGTGCCGCTTTGGTGGCCGCGGCGGTGTTTGGGTAGGCTTTTCCTCGGAAAAGTTGTGTGATTGATTATCCATGATGACCCTCCCTCTCTGTTTTCACAATATCAGTGTACGGAACGGGTTTGACGAAAGTATGAAAAAGCCTGGGCTTTTTCAGCGATGATTCGCTTCAAGCTCAGGCCCCAACGGTAAACAACGGGTCAGCCACGGCGGGATCGGTGTCAAGCACCTGAAAATCATGGCCGACTGCCAGGCCCTGCGCCTTCAGCAAGTTGACCACCGTGGTGTGGGCCAGCGGCTTCATGTTGTTGTGCGGTGACAGGTGCCCCAAGTAAACGCGCTTGGTCTTGAGCCCAATCACATCCATGATCGCGTTGGCGCCGTCTTCGTTGCTCAGATGGCCGAAATCGCCCAGGATGCGCTGCTTCAGCGGCCACGGGTACGGGCCTTCACGCAGCATTTCCAGGTCGTGATTGGTCTCCATCACGTACGCATCGGCGTCACGGATTGTGCCTTCGACTCGGTCGGAAACATACCCGGTGTCGGTCACGATGGCGAACCGCTTGCCGGCGTGCTGGAACTGGTAAAACTGAGCCTGAGCCGCATCGTGCGACACGCCGAAGCTTTCAACGTCCAGATCACCCAGGTCAAGCTGCGCGCCTTCGTCAAACACGCGGAGCTGCTCTTGAGGAATTTTCCCGACGCTTTTCGGCAGCGCCGCAATTGTTGGCGCGTTCGCGTAAACCATCAAGTTGGGGTAGCGGCGAGCCAGGACCCCGACGCCGCGGCAGTGGTCAGTGTGCTCATGCGAAATAAACACTGAATCCACATCCTTCAGGTCACGGCCGATGCTGTGCAGGAGTTCATTCAACTTTTTGCCGGACAGGCCGGCATCCATCAGCACGTGATGCTGCGGGGTTTCAATGTAAGTCGCGTTGCCCGAACTACTGGAAGCCAGTACGGACACGCGCATGCCAAAATCTTCTGTCAATCTGCTCACTCTTTTCGCGGCTATTGTACCATACGGGTCCGGCGCGCAAAACTGAACCGGCCCGAGCGTAAAAACGGCGCGGTGGTTGCAACCCATCCGCGCCGCTTGGTCCTTAGTCTTCAGATCGGGTCTTGAGCACCGTCTTATTGATGGCGTTGACCTTCTTCACGGTCAAGTTCTTCGACCCCTGGCTTTCGATGCCGACGGACCACGCCGGCACGTACACAGTGCTACCCTTCGCATTTAGCAGGTAGGTGTAGGACAAGTGCGTCCACAGCACCTTGGAGTTGCTAGTGATCTCGTTTTCGCGGTACAGCGTGGTCACGGCATCCTGCGCTGAACATAAGTTGACGTCTCCGCGCAGCGTCACCAGATTCGTCAGGTAGGTCTGGGCGTAACCGGTCAGCCGCCCGTCGCTGACGTGGAGCGTCAGCTGCGCGTGCGGATCGTTGACCAAATGGCCGCCGATTTTCTGCGCAAACACGTAACTGGTGGCGGTTGAGAGTTCCTTTTGGTAGGTGTACGCACTGCCGTGAGCAACGTTATCCGCTTGGGCCACCCAGCGCTGAAGGCGCGCCGCGGCATTGGTCTTGACGCTCAACGGGCTGTCAAGGGTCGCGTTCAGCGTCAGCCCATTGGCATCGCTGAAGTGCAAGGTCTGCCCTTTGACGGGGCCCACATCTTGACGCAGCGTGGAGGTCTTCGTGCTGGCCAGGTACGCACCGTGCTCAGTGCTGGTACTGAGTTTTGGCAGTTTGATGTCATCGCGTTTGATGTCTGCCAGAATTGCGGTAGTGCCGCCGGCGTCGGTCGCGAGGTCCACCTGCTGGCTTTGGAAGAAGCTGATGCCCAGGAAAACATTCAACGCGATAAAAACGAACAGAAAAATCATTTCGATTCGCCGAAAATCCATATGGCATGCTCCTTTCTAACGAATGACCTGCGCTGCGGGCTGGTTCTGACCTTCCACCGCTTGCGGCGTCAGCCACTCGGTGTAGCGCCTGTACTGGCCGTTGAGCTCCACAAAATACGTCGGTGTCAGGTCAACGACCTGGGAACTGGCACTTTGCGGGCGCCAGTAATAACCCAACCGAATATCCTGAATGGTCGACTGGGCGTAACCGGCGGCTGCCATTTGAGTCAGCACGGTTTGCGTCGCCGGCAGCGTCTTTAACGCCTGTGACGTCGGAATGGCCACGGTCAGGTTGTTCAACGAAAAGGTCGTGGTCAACCCACTTTCGCTGCTGACCGTTTGGACCAGGCCGTTGTCTAGACTGTTAAAAATTGGCAAGCCTTGTGCATACGACCGAAACGAGACGGTGCGGCTGCCTTTATCGTAACTGAAGTAATGCATCGAGGTAATGCCTTGGAGGTTCAACTGTGAGATCGCAGCCTCGCCTTTGTTCAGCGCCGTACCTAACCGGGTGCTCTTGGTCGTTTTGCCCGGATCTTCATACTGCATCACACTCGACGAGCTGTTCAGCGTCATACGCGTATCGCCGAGCGTGTATATTGATTCATCCCCGATTTCCCGACTGTCGACCGCGGCGGCGGAATTGGTAGGCATCAGCAGCGAGACGAAGTGGTTGGCGTTTTGCTGGTCGAGTAAAAAGGCGTAGGGACTGAGTGCGACCGGCTTGGCGTAGTATGGGACCAGTTTGCCGTTGAGCCGTTTTTCAACCACCGGCAGCCCACTCGGCTGGGCCTTTTGCAGATACGCCCGCAGCTTCGTGGTCGGACTTTTCGCCAGCGTGGCGGTGCGGCTCATCCGGGTCGAATCGTCCACCAGCGTCAGCTTCGGCTTGCGGTTTTTCAGGTCGATGATCAGCCGATCAAACTGAAAAGACGGCACGTTTTTCAACGGCTTGGCAAAGTAGTGCGCGTTAAACACCCCAAAAGTCACCGGCCCGCTGAACGTCAACTGCAGCGTGTCCGTCTGGGTCAGCAGGGCGGCTAGCGCACTGGTGCTGAGCTGAACAGAACTGTTGACCTGCTTCAGCTGCCACTGGCGGATCGTCTTGTGGATCTCGCCAGTCGCCGACTGATCCTTCTGCAGCAGCTGGACCTTCTGGCTGCCGGTTTGATAATAGGCGGTCGTGGGCACGTACAGATACGCCGCCTGCTGGCTCGCCGACGTTTCCTGCGTGGTTTTTAGCGCGCTGGACGTTTCCGTGCGGCCGAGCCGGGACGGATTGCGCCAAATCAAGGCGGAGAAGACCAGGCTGAGCAAGACCATGGCAGTCAGTGACACCCGTAAAATCAATCCGCTAAGCTTCATCCCAATCGCCTCCCTCATCAAGCGGCTGATACGGCAGCGAAATGTAGAACGTGCTGCCCTTGCCTTCCTGAGAATCGACCCAGATGCGGCCGCCCAGCGCCTCGACGACTTCCTTGGAAATCGCGAGGCCCAAGCCAGTGCCACCTTGCTTGCGCGAGCGCGCCTTGTCGACCCGGTAGAAGCGGTCGAAGACTTTGTTGATATCCTGACGCGGAATGCCCAGGCCCTGGTCCTGAATCGACAGGATGACATGGTTGTGCGTCTCGAGCAGCCGGGCCGTGATCACGCCGCCATCCGGGCTGTACTTGATCGCGTTATTCATGATGTTGTCGATCACCTGCATAAACTTATCCTGATCGATGTCGACCCAGAGATCGCGCTTCGTGATCTCACGGCGAATCGTGTAGTGCTTGTGGGGCGTTGTCTTCAACGGCTCGGCCTGATTGTTGTCGGCCCCGGCCGACTCGTTGTCGGTTTTCAGCATCATGTCAAAGCGGTCCAAAATGTAATTGAAGAACTCGTTCAGGTTGACCGTTTCCTTTTCGATCTTGGCAGTGCCGGAATCCATGCGCGACAGTGACAGCAAGTCGTTGATCATGCGGATCATCCGGTCGGTTTCCTCTTGAGTGACCTTGAGGAACTGCGGCGCGATCTTCGGGTCCTTCCAAGCCCCTTCGTTCAGTGCTTCAATATAAGAGCGCATTGACGTCAGCGGCGTGCGCAGCTCATGGGACACATTCGACACGAATTCTCGGCGCTCACGCTCGTTCTTTTGCTGCTCGGTGACGTCGTGCAGCACGGCGACAATCCCGGAGATAAAGCCGGTTTCGCGCTGAATCAGGCTGAAGTCGACCCGCAAGATCAACTCATGGTCGAGCTTTTCAGTGAAGTCCAGCAGCAGCTCCTTCTGGTTTTCCAGCAAGTCGCGCAGCGTGTAGTCCTTTTCGATGTTCAGCAAGCGCAAAATCGACACGCCGATGACGTCTTCGTTTTTGGTATCCAAGAACTCCAGCGCGGTTTCGTTAATGATAATGACATTGCCGCGCCGATCCGTCGCGATGACGCCGTCGGTCATGTGGGCCAGCACCGAATCCAGCCGGCGCCGCTCGGCCTCACTGGCCTCCTGCGCTTCCTCAACGCGGACACTCAGGTTGTTGACCGCCACCGCCAACTGTCCCAGTTCATCCTGCCCGTAAATGCGGACCTGACCGGAGTAATCACCGCGGGCCATGCGAATCGCCTGCTTTTTCATTTCGTCGATGGGCCTGGTGATGGCCCGCGAGATGACAATGGAAATGATCACGCCCAGGAGCCCGGCGACCAGACTGGCAATCAGGAAAATCCGGACGATCTGGTTGATGTTGTTGTACACCGTTTCCATCGAGGCCGTGATGGCGACCGCGCCGATCACCGCGTTGCCATCACCGGTCGCGTTGGGATTTTTGATGGGAATGATCTTGGTGTACATCGACCCGGACGAATCGCTGTACTCGTAGCCTTCAAACAGCTGGCCACTGTACAGGACGTTTTTGATGCTGTTGTTGGCGGACTTGGTGCCGACGTCGTTTTGGGAATTGATGTTGGAATTGGCGCGCACCGTGCCCTTGGCATCCACAACCACGATTGTCGCGGTGTTGGCGACATCGGCCTGAGAAATCGTGGACTTCAGGGAATCATCGGCGGCAGATGTATCGGTCTTCATCAAATCAGTGGCGACTTTATCCTGAAGGTACGGATCCAGGTTAATGGCCGTCTTAAACGTATCCACATTCTGTTGTTCCAGAGACCGCACAAAATACGCGCCAATGATTTCCACCGTCACTAAAAGCAGCAGAATAAACACTAGCGCGATCTTAAAGTTGATCGATTGAAAAAAACGAATCTTCTTGTTCAATGTAAATCTCCAAGTTGGAAGTTGTGAGGCCAGGCGCACTTAGCTCGACAGCTAGCCTAGCTGATGGCGTAGCCGCCGCATTTTGGCGGCGATGCGATCAGCGTAGCTAGATGCTCGAGCGTTGCCTGGCCGAGCACGATTACGCCAAGTTGCTTGGCCTACTCCTCGTTCGGGTTCTTCAAATAATACCCAACGCCGCGCCGCGTGACCAGCCACTCGGGATGGGACGGGTTATCCTCGATTTTTTCGCGCAGCCGGCGAACAGTCACATCAACCGTCCGGACATCGCCAAAGTAATCGTAGCCCCAAACCGTTTGCAGCAGGTGTTCGCGGGTCATCACCTGACCCAAGTGCTGCGCCAGGTAATGAAGCAGCTCGAACTCTCGGTGAGTCAGTTCGATTTTTTCACCGCGCTTGGTGACCGTGTAGGCGTCCGGATGAATCGTCAGGTCACCCACGGTCAGTTCCTGATTCTCCGGCTCCTGCGTCTCGGTTTGAACCGGCGTGCCGGAGCGGCGCAAGTTAGCCTTGACCCGGGCCACGAGTTCGCGGTTCGAGAACGGCTTGGTGACGTAATCATCTGCACCCATCTCCAGCCCGAGGACCTTGTCGATCTCCGAATCCTTGGCTGTCAGCATGATGATCGGCATGTCGTGGTCCTTACGCACCTGGCGCGCGACCTCCAGCCCATCGATCTTCGGCAGCATCAAGTCAAGAATGATCAGATCGGGATTTTCATCGTTCACTTTGGTCAACGCCTCTTCACCGTCTTCCGCGGTGACAACGTCGTAGCCTTCCTTATTCAGATTAAATTTCACGATGTCCAGGATCGGCTTTTCATCGTCGACCACAAGGATCTTTTTTGCCATGATAGGCCTCCATTACGTGTACGAGTTATCTTCATTATAACGGTTTCTCAGAGGCGGGGCAAAAAGGGCCTAACCGTGCCTGCTCATGAATAAATTTTGCATATTTTACAATTTCGCTTGCATATTTCGTATTTTGGGTATATATTCAATAAAAATTCAAGTCTGAGGGGTTGGCACTTATGCATAAACTTTATCGTTGGGTCATCGGCCTGCTGGCAATGCTGCTGGTGGCCGGCACGGCATTAACTACGACCGCCACGCAGCCGGTTGCTGCGGCGGGCAACACCACGAACTCGGTGCAGCAAATCAAACAGCGTGGTTACGTCATCTTAGGCGTCTCCGCCGATTATGCGCCGCTCGAATTCCACGCCACCGTTGACGGGTCTGACACCATCGTCGGTGCCGACATCTCCTTGGCCAAGCAGATCGCCAAAGACATGGGGGTCAAGCTGCAAATCAAGGAAATGGGCTTTGATGCCCTGATTGGCGCCTTGAAGACAGGCAAAGTCGACATGGTTATTTCCGGGATGAGTGCCACACCGGAACGGGCCAAGCAGGTTGAATTCTCCAAGTCTTACACTGAAGAAAAGCAGATCATGGTCGTCAAGAAAGACCAGGCTTCCAAGTATAAGAACGTCGCGGACTTCTCCGGCAAGAAAGTCGGGGCCCAAAAGCAGTCCACGCAGGAGCAAATCGCCAAGGCTGAGTTGCAAGGCGCCAAAATCGTGCCGCTCGAAAAAGCCAATGACGTGATCGCCCAAGTCGAGTATGGCAAGATCGATGCCGCCGTCATGTCCAACATCGTCGCCGGTGCTTACGTTCAAAAGACGCCGAGCCTCAAGATCATCGATCCTAAGTTTGCCACTGGGAAAGCCCCAACCGTGGTTGCGTTGCCCAAAGGCGACACCGCAATGAAGAACCAGGTCAACAAGACCATCGACAAAGTCCGCAAAGACCACATGTGGGCCGGCTGGATGGATCAGGCCTACAAGCTGCAGAATCAAAGCAACAGTTTCTGGTCCAAGTACGGCAGCTTCTTCATTAAAGGCGCGGCCTACACCCTGCTGTTCGCGCTGCTCACGGTTATCGCTGGGACCATCCTCGGCACCATCTTGGCCCTCATGCGTCGTTCCAGCATCTGGATCCTCAAGGCCATCGCGGTTGTCTATGTTGAGTTTATCCGGGGCACGCCGCTGATGGTCCAAGCCTTCATCGTCTTCTTCGGGCTGCAAGTGCTGGGCCTGAACCTTTCCGCCTTTGTTTCCGGCGCGATCGCCATGGGCATCAACTCCGGTGCGTATGTCGCCGAGATCATCCGGTCCGGCCTGAACTCCGTGCCGATCGGCCAAACCGAAGCCGCGCGCAGCCTGGGCCTGAGCAACGGGGAAACCACCCGCTATGTCGTACTGCCGCAAGCCGTTAAGAACATCTGGCCGGCGCTGGGCAACGAATTCGTGACCGACATCAAGGAATCCTCAGTCCTATCGGTTATCGGCGCCACCGAGCTGATGTTTGAAGGCACCACCGTTCAGGGGGCATCGTTCGAGCCGTTCTTCCCGATCATGATCGTGGCCTTAATCTACTTCGCCATGACCTTCATTCTCAGCCGGGCACTGGGCTTTGTCGAACACCGCCTCAACTAGTCCCAAACTGATTTAAATGGTTAAACGCGCCCCGCGGGCAGCCGCGGGGCGTTATGATGTAAGCGAGTATAACTTTCAAGGAGGAATTCTGTATGACTGATAAAATCGTGTTGGCATATTCTGGTGGCTTGGATACTTCCGTGGCCATTCCGTGGCTGCAGGACAAGGGCTATGACGTGATCGCCGCCTGCCTGAACGTCGGCCAGCCAAACGCCGACATGGACTTCATTCAGAAGAAGGCCAAGCAGGTCGGTGCGATCGAGAGCTACGCCATCGACGCGCAGGACGAATTCGCCGACGAGTACGTGACTCCGGTCATCAAGGCCAACGCCTTGTATGAAGGCGACTACCCGCTGGTTTCCGCGTTGTCGCGGCCGCTGATCATCAAGCATCTCGTTGAAATCGCCCACCAGCACGACGCCGTCGCCATCGCGCACGGCTCCACCGGTAAGGGCAACGACCAGGTCCGTTTTGAGGCTGCCATTCACGCCCTGGACCCGCAACTCAAAATTGAAGACCCGATCCGCGACTTCCACTGGTCCCGCGAGGAAGAAATCGACTACGCCAAGGAGCACAACGTTCCAGTCCCAATCGGCAAGAAGTCCCCGTACTCGATCGATGCCAACCTCTGGGGCCGCGCCAACGAAGCCGGCATCCTGGAGAACCCGTGGAACCAAGCACCGGACGATGCTTGGGGCATGACCGTTGCCCCGGAAGAAGCACCAGACAAGCCAACGTTCATCGACCTGACCTTTGAAAAGGGGATTCCCGTCGCCATTGACGGTAACAAGCTGAAGCTCTCGGACCTCATCAAATCCTTGAACAAGCTGGCCGGCGAAAATGGGATCGGCCGCATCGACAAAATTGAAAACCGCATGGTCGGCATCAAGTCTCGCGAAGTCTACGAGGCCCCAGCCGCGGCCGTCATCATGGCCGCCCACCACGAAATGGAAAACCTCACGCTGGAGCGCGACGTCGCTCACTACAAGCCACTGATCGAGCAGCAGCTGACCAACATGATCTACGAAGCCAAATGGATCACCCCGCTGTTTGACAGCCTGATGGCCTTCATTGACGACACGCAAAAGGTCGTTAACGGCGTCGTTAAGATGAAGCTGTACAAGGGCTCGGCAGTCCCTGTCGCCCGCAAGTCGGACACCAACTCGCTGTACGACGAGAACCTGGCGACCTACACGTCTGCCGACACCTTCGACCAGGAAGCCGCAGCCGGCTTCATCAAGCTCTGGACCCTGCCGGCCACCGTTTACGAAGAGGTCAACCACGTGCACTCAAAGAAACCGGAGGATAAGTAATGACCGATAAGCTCTGGGGCGGCCGGTTTACCGCCAAGGCGGCCGAGTGGGTCGATAAGTTTGGCGCGTCGATCTCCTTTGATCAGCAAATGGCCAAAGAGGACCTCACCGCCTCCATCGCCCATGTCAAGATGCTCGGCAAGCAAAACATCATTCCGGCAAAGGACGCCAAGACCATCGAAGACGGCCTGAACGTCCTGATGCAGCGCCTCGAGGCCGGAGAGTTGCACTTCACCGTCGAGAACGAGGACATCCACCTGAACATGGAAAGCCTTCTGACCGACCTGATTGGTCCGGTCGCCGGCAAGCTGCACACTGCGCGCTCCCGCAACGATCAGGTGGCCACCGATTTTCACCTATGGCTGAAAAACCGCCTGCCGGAAATCAAGGAAGCCATCACCAACCTGCAAACGGTACTGGTGGAAAAAGCCGAGGAAAACGCCGGGACCATCATGCCGGGCTACACCCACATGCAGCACGCCCAGCCGATCACTTACGGCCACTATCTACTGGCGTACTTTGAGATGCTGCAGCGCGACTACGAGCGTTTTGAATTCAACCAGAAGCACACGGACATGCTGCCGCTGGGCGCCGCCGCGCTGGCCGGCACCACCTTCCCCATCGACCGCGAGTACGTGGCTGATGAGCTCGGTTTTGACGAGGTTTACCACAACAGCCTCGACGCCGTGTCCGACCGCGATTTTGCCTTGGAATTTCTTAGCAATGCCGCGCTTCTCATGGAGCACCTGAGCCGGCTGGCCGAAGAGCTGATTTTGTGGTGCACGTACGACTTCAACTACATTGAAATGGATGACAGGTTCGCCACCGGCAGCTCGATCATGCCGCAGAAGAAGAACGCCGACTTTGCCGAGCTGGTCCGCGGCAAGACCGGTCGGGTGTACGGCGCCTTGATGGGCTTGCTTACGACGATGAAGAGCCTGCCGCTGGCCTACAACAAGGACATGCAAGAGGATAAAGAGCCGGTGTTTGACACCTACAACACTATTCTCGGCTCCCTGCACATCTTCGCCGGCATGCTGGAATCCGTGAAGGTCCACAAGGAAAAAATGCACGATGCGACCATCAACGACTTCAGTAACGCCACCGAGCTGGCCGACTACCTGGCGACCAAGGGCGTGCCGTTCCGCACGGCCCACGGCATCGTTGGCAAGCTGGTCCTGCACGGGATCAAGACGCACCAGAGCCTGCAGGATATGCCGCTAAGCGAGCTTCAGGAGGCCGCCCCGCAGATTCAGGAAGACGTTTACCAGGAGCTGACGTCTGAGGCCGCGGTCGAGCGCCGCACCAGCCTGGGCGGCACCGCTGTGACCAACGTCAACAAGGAAGTGGCCCGCGCCAAAGCCATCATCAAGACCCATCAGTAATCAAAAAGGCGACCATCTCTGGTCACCCCTTGACTTGAAGCACTGAGTCGCAAAACTGCGGCCCGGTGCTTTATTTTGCCTGCAGAAACTGCTGCCGGAGCTGCCCGGCCAGCGCAATGATACCGGCACGACTGCGGCCCTGCACATTGCCCAGGATCACCACGGCATCGCGCCCGTTTCGCGACAGCTGCATCGTGGTCATGTACCCGTAACCGGAACCGTTTGCCCGCAGGAACCCAGGCACGTTCTGATAGAAGCCGGCATCGTAAAACAGGTTGGGTTGACCTGGCCGGTAAAGCTGTGCCCGCGTGCCACCGAGCAGATCACCTGTCATCAAAGACCGCGTGGCCCGGTAAAAATCTAAGGCACTCATGTACACCTGCCCGGTGCCTAGTTCGGCGTGCATCTGATCCAAGCTTGTTAACTGCTGACTCGCGTATGAGTTCTGGCCCTGAACGTTGTACCCTGAGGCGTAGTTCATGGTCGGCCGAAGGTGATACGCCATCACCGTTTGTTTCAGGTGCAGCCGATCGATATACGCCTGCTTGAACAGGGCCTCGTATGACTGCCCGGTCACTTTTTCCACGATGCCGACAAGAAGGACGTAATTGACCGCCGTGTACTGCCAGATCCCGAACTGGTGGGGATCATCGGTCACATGCGCCGCGACGTAATCCACCAACTGCCTGTCAGACTGGTACTTGGGTGCCAGCGTGCCCACCGTTTTCAACCCCGACCGCATTTTCAGCAGGGTCCCGACCGTGATCCGCGGCTGGTTTTTAAACCGCGGATAAAAGTCCCCGATGGGAGTCGTCAACTTTAATTTCCCAGCATCGAGCAATTGTATCACGAGGCCCGCTGTCAGACTTTTCTGCAGCGAATCGATCTCAAACATCGTGTCCTCACGGTTTGCCAAGTGGCGCTTCACGCTGGCCTGACCCAAGCTCGTCGATGCGACCAGTTTGCCATTCTTAATCACGATGGCGGTTCCGGAAAAATGCTGCGCCTGCAGCCGCGCCGTCAACGTCTGCTGAATGGGCTGAGCGATGGCGCGCGGCACGACCGGCGAGGCTGCCGCCGCGGCGGTCGTTTGCCGAGAACGTGACGGCTTATTTCGACGAATCTGAGCCGACTTTTTAACTACGGCGGCCTGGTGCGGCTTCGGCGCGGTCACCCGCCCCAAAACAAATCCGCCGGCAACCAGACAAACGGCCGCCACCGCGAGCACAACCAGTCTTAGCCGAATCTCCTGTTTGCGCCGGTTGTGATGTTGCGTTCTTCTCATAAAATTACCTCACATTAGTCGTTTTCGCCCAAGTCTCCCCGAAAAAGGCATCGTTCAGCCGGTACTGTTCCGGCTGCTGCGGCTGGGTCAGAAATGGCTTGACCGCCTGGTCAACGGCCAGCCAGCCGCGCCAGCCCAAATGAATCGTGTCCTGCATAAAGTACGGCTTCCCGCCATCGCGGCTCAGGTCCTCGACATGCGTGAAGCCCTGGCTGGCCAGCTGATACTTGAGTTTAGCAACCGCCTGCTCATAGTTCCCCATCGGCAGGCCGGTGTAAGCCGCCCAATTGGCATTGATGGGGGGAATGATGAACTGCACCGTCGTGTGATTCTTGGCAAACTGCTGCAAAAGCAGTTCAAAGTCCCCATACTCCGGCCCGTACCGGTACTCAAAGTGACGCTGACTGCCGCGTAGCGCGGCCAGCTTGCCATGGCCGAGGCGCTGGCGATAGAACGTGTCATCAATGCCCAGGCGGTTATGTTTGGTGCTCGCCTTGGCGATTTGGCCGGCAAGCGCTTCGAGCTGTTGCGGGTCGTCCTTGGCCGGCAGCCGTTTCTCCCCATCCTGGATCCGGCGCCAGTTCGTCGAATGGGTGAACCGAGAGAAAAGCTGATCCTCATTGTTCAGCATCCGCAAACGGGTCTGAAGTGCCAGCCGCGTCCAGCCGCTGACTGGCCGGCCCGCGGCAATCTGGTACAGCGACTGCCGGTCCAGCGTACTTTTTTCCGGCGCGTTCATCTTCAACAGGCGGCGCGCCGCGTACCGGTCGGCAGCGTTCCCCTTCGCCCGCAGGAGCCAAGTGGAAAGTTGCAGCGGCGAGTAATACATGTCAAACGCCGCAGGAATCTGCCCCTGGCGAGTGAACCACTGCATTGAGACAATGAAGACGGCCTTTTTCCCTTTGAGCTGGTTCAGTTCGGACTGGTCATCCACAAAATGCGTCAGCGACTGCGTCCCGGGATTGCCCAGTAACAAGGGCTGGTATGAGCGATGATACTTGGCGGCCAGCGTTGACGGGTGGAAAGGATCCATGCGCGCCAGCTCAGAGGAACCGAAAAACGGCACGTAATGCTGGCTCAGCGCCTGCGCTTTGACCCGAGCACCGCCTAACACATTGGGTGAAAGCGACACTGCATCCGACTCAAGCCGGGCTTTGCTCATGCGGCCATTCGGCAGTGGGGCGAGCAGGATGCCGACCACCAACACCGCCGCCAAAACGACCGGCCCAAAGATCTGCCAGAGGCGCCGTTTCATTATTCCGCATCCTCAGCTTTCTTAATGATCTTAGCAGGCGTATTCCACTGGTTGCGGTCGAACTCGGACACTGGTACGTCCATCCCCAGTTGGGATTGCAGTTGTAGCAGCAGTTGGACCGTGTCTATAGAATCGATCAAACCTGAGGCAAATAAATCCTCATCCAGGTTATTGCTGAAATCTTCACCGGTGAGGTCGTTCAATATTGATAGTACAGTGGCTTTTTTATCCATGATTAATTTCTCCTTTTGTTTGAAAGATAGTGGCAGGACCTAGTCGCGCTCGGCGAGGCAACGCCCGAGCGTCTAGCTACGCTCAAGCCCTCACCGGCAAAAAACGCCGGTAATGTCTTGAGCTAGGCTAGCCGTCGGGCTAAAATCGCCCCGCCTCGCAGCCTTTACTTAAACCACAACGTGTTCAAGAACCCCGAAAAGATCAGGAAGCTGAAGCACACGACGCAGAACGTGGTGGCGATGGCCAGCGCCTCGGCCCAGCGGTTGTGCGGCAGCTGCTTGCGGTGCTTTTTCTTGAAGCGCAGCCAAATGTCGTTGATTATGATCGCGCAAGCGTGGAACAGGCCGTACGTGATGTAATACCAAGTCACCCCGTGCCAGAACCCCATGATCAGGAAGTTGATCAGGTACGCGACCTGGGAGACCCGGATCGGATTTTTGATCAGCTTGTGCTTCATAATGAAGAAGGTCACGCGCATGAAGATGAAATCGCGGAACCAAAACGACAGCGTCATGTGCCAGCGATTCCAAAAGTCCTTGATGTTGTGCGCCTGAAACGGCCGGTTGAAGTTCATCGGCGTATCGATTCCCATCACCAGGCTGGTCGCCACGGCGAACAGCGAGTAGCCGGCAAAATCGAAGAACAGGTACATCGAGTAGACAAACGCCACGCCGACCAGCGACGGACTCAGCCCCAGCCAGTACATGTGCCGGACAACCATTGCCGAGCGCTCAATGCGCGGCAGCAGCACCGTGCCGAACCCGTACCCCAGGATGTATTTGTAAAAGAAGCCCAGAAACAGATACCACACCGCCCGCGCCAGCATATTCAAGTACTGCTCACGCTTGGGCACATTGTCGTAATCCTTTTGAAACCGGCGATACCGATCAATCGGGCCGCTGGAAAGGGCGGGCATGAACAGCATGAACCGCAGAAACGGCATCAGCCCAACGGCCTTCATCGTGCCGTCGCGCAGCTCCATGATCACCTGCACCGCCTTGAAAGTCAGGTACGAGATCCCCAGAAACCCCAGCAGCGACGGATGCAAGACCACCGCCGGCGTCACCTTTACGATGACCAGCGGCAGGATGCTGAGTA
The DNA here is from genome assembly GCF_001436615.1 of Lacticaseibacillus camelliae DSM 22697 = JCM 13995. Lineage (NCBI taxonomy): Bacteria > Bacillati > Bacillota > Bacilli > Lactobacillales > Lactobacillaceae > Lacticaseibacillus > Lacticaseibacillus camelliae. The sequence continues at coordinate 52,631 of NZ_AYZJ01000023.1, read as the reverse complement.
AGACCGTGATCACAAACACGCTGGTTTGATTGTGGTGCTTGCGGTAATGCAGATAGCCAAACACAATGGCCAGCTGCCAGAGGATGTACCCGATCAGCGCAATACCCTGCTGCCACTTGGCGCCGGTGAACATCAGGATAATGAACAGCAATGAAATCAGCGTTTCGTACGTTTTGAAGCGGTGGCCGTGGTACAACCCGATCATGACCGGGAGTAGGCCCAGCATCAGAAGCAGGAAGTACTGCGGATCCGCGTAAGGTTGTAAATTCAGCATTAGGCGTTGACCTCACTGATCAGCGCCTTGACCGCGACCTTACCGTTTGGGGTCAGCGGCAGCGCTGCCTTGTAAATGAAGCGCTGCGGGATCATGTAAGGCATCATCACCTGCTGCAGGTGGGCCCGGATTTTCTTGGTCAGTGCCAGTCCGCCTTCTTCCCCTTGTTCAGGGACGACATAGGCCAGCATTTGCTGGACCTTGTGCTCGGCGTTGTACTTCGGCACAGCAACCGCCTGATGGATCATCGGCGCCTGGTTGAGATAATGGTCGACTTCCTCCAGCTCAATTCGATAACCGTTGAGCTTGATTTGAAAATCGGTGCGACCCCGGTAGAAAATCAGGCCGTCTTCGGCAATGATGCCAAGGTCCCCGGTTCGGTACCCACGCATCCCGTGTTCTTCGGTAAAGGCCGCCGCGGTCTTCTCCGGCCGGTTCAGGTAACCCTTGGAAACGCTGAGGCCGATGATCTCGAGTTCGCCGACTTGCTGGTCATCCTCAGTCCGGACGGTGCCGGGCACCAGCGTCATCGTGGTGTCGGGCTTGGCGTAGCCGATTGGCAGGCGCGGGTAATCCGCCAGCACCGAATCCGTGATCTCGACCGCCGTCACGGCGACAGTGGCCTCAGTGGGGCCATATGTGTTGTAGATCTTGGCTTGCGGGAACCGCTGGCGCAACTTTTCCGCCGTCGCGTGCGTCAGCTCCTCACCACAGAAGTAAAACTGCTTGAGCGCCGGGTAGTTCGTCGCGTCAAACAGCGGTGACAACAGGCAAATGTCCACGAAACTGGGGGTCGAGACCCACACGTCGACCGGCACATGCGGCAGCGTTTCAAACAGCGCCTTCAGGTTCTCCGTTTGTTCCTTGGGCAGGATCTGCAGGCAGCCGCCGGCGGTGAGCGTCGGGTACAGGGACATCACCGACAGGTCGAAGGAAAACGGGGCCTGCGCCAGCATCCGCGGCCGCCGCGGCAAGTTGAAGCTCGCCATCCAGGACACGAACGAGATCAGGTTCGCGTGCGAGATCTGCACCCCCTTGGGCTGCCCGGTCGTGCCGCTGGTGAAGATGATGTAAAAATTATCATCCGCTGAAAGTTCGACGTTCTCAGTCGGCGCCACCGCCATCATTTGTTTCACCTGCGCCGGCTCAACGGTCGTGGTTTTCAGCTTGAGCGGCAGCGGGATGGTCGCCAGCACCAGTGCCGGGTGCGCGATTTCCTCAATCATGGTCAGCCGATCGTTGGGCGAGTGACTGTCGACCGGAATGTACGCATGGCCCGCCTTCACGCACCCCAGAAACGTGGCGATGGCCGCGAAGCTTTGGTCGCAGTACACCATGAGCGGCGCCTTGGCCGGCAAATGACGGGCCTGCAGCGCCGCCGCAATCCCGTCCGAGGCCGCCTTGAGCTCACCGTATGTTTTCAGCTCGCCCAGCGTGTTGACCGCGGGCCAGTCGGGATGAGAAGTGGCGATCTCGTCGATAATTTCGATTAAAGATTTCATCTTGTGCCTCCTAGAACTCGTTATAGATAAAGTGACCACCGGCGACGCCGCGGTAGCTGTACAGGTATACCAACGTCAGCAGCACCACCGCGTAAAATAACGTTTTTAATACGAAGCGGACGCCGGGCCGCGCAAAGAATGTTTTCATCATGAAGACTCCTTGGCAAAATAAATAAACAACGACCACAGTGTAGTGGACGTTGCTTATTCGGTCAGGAACAGTTTCTAAAGGTCACATTAAAGACTTTCAGAAACCGGTGCTTTTAAGTTAATCATGAAGCGGCTACCCTGCGGTTGATTATCCACCACGCGGATCGACCCGCCGCTCAGCGTGATGAGCCGGCGCGTGATGGCCAGCCCCAGCCCAGTGCCTGAAATGGCCTTGGACCGGGATTCATCGAGCCGAAAGAAGCGATCAAACACACGTGCTTTCTCGCTGTCAGGAATGCCCGGACCGAGGTCCGCGACACTGAGCTCGACGTGATCCCCGACCGGTTGGCCGCTGATGGTGACAATAGTGTTAGCTGGAACGTATTTATTCGCGTTGGACAGCAAAGATAACAGCGCGTGCTCGACGCTTTCGGCATTTGCCAGGACCATCAGCCGTCTTGGCATCACGACTTTAAGATTTTGTTTACTTTGCGGCTGGAAGCGGCTGACCACCCGGCGGGCGAGCCCAGCGACGTCAAATGCTGCCACCTGGACCTCGGCGTGGTCCATGCGCGACAACGCCAGCAGGCTTTCGATCAGCTTTTGCATTTTCATCGATTCGTCGTCGATGACCGCCAGCGAATCCGGAATCAGCTCCGGATGCTCAGTGCCGTGCCGCCGCAGCAGTGCGACATGGCCGCGGATCGCCGTCAGCGGCGTCCTCAGCTCATGCGAGGCATCGGAAACAAACTGATTATCCCGGATCACCTGCTCGTTCAGCGAGTGCAGCAGGCGGTTAAACTCCTGCGAAAGCTCGCGGACCTCTTGTGGCGCTTCCGGCACCGGCAAGCGCTCGTGGTAGTTGGCATCGGGCTGGTCAGTGATCTGCTTCGTCGCCTCAGTCAGCGCCACAAGCGGACGGTTCAGCCGCTTGGCCAAAAGTGAGGTCCCCAGTGTCCCGATGATGACACCAAACGCCGTGACCAACAGGGTCATCAGCGAAATCAGTTTGAAGATCTCAATCATGTTGTTCAGACTGAGCCACACTGAGTAAGTCGTGCGCCACCCCGCCTTCTTGACGACTTTTTCAACGTGATAATACACACCTTGGCCGCGCTGGTACTGCACATTAGAGGATAACGGCCAGGTGCTGAAATTATCCTCGAGAAAATCCTTCGTGTGCCGCGTGTAGTAATCGCTGACGCGGCCGTCTGGCTGGCGGACCCGCACCCGAACAAAGGTCAGGCGCGTGTTTAGTGGGGCATTGTCACGCCAGTAATCCCAGTCTGGCTCGTGCTGCGCAAAGGTGTGCTGGAGCGTCGTCATCACTTGAACGGCATCGTCGCGCTTGTTCTTGATCAGACGGCCGCCAACCACGCTGATCACCGACACAAAAATCAGGAGCATCAGCGCAACAATTAAGCCGTTGTAGGCACGCGCCATCCGGGCCGCGCTGCTGCTTTTACCCCGCATGACTGGCCGCCTCTTCCAGCATGTAGCCCACACCGCGGACCGTTTGGATCAGCGCCGGTTCATCCGGGCATTCAAGTTTTTGCCGCAAGTACCGGACGTAAACATCCACAATGTTGGCCTGACCGTCAAATTCCGTGCCCCACACCGCATCCAGCAGCTGGTCGCGGGTGCAGACTTCCCCGCGGTGCTGCATCAGCACCAGCAGCAGGTCATACTCACGTTGCGTCAACTGAGCCAGCTGACCACCGCGGCGCACCTGCCGGGCCTTGGTGTCCAGGGTAAGGTCCCCAACGGTATAGGTCGTGGGCACCAGGTGCTGCCCCCGGCGAATCAGCACCCGAATGCGGGCCAACAGCTCCTCGATCTCAAACGGCTTGGTAATGTAATCATCGGCCCCGTTATCAAGACCAGCCACCTTGTCACCCACGTAATCGCGCGCCGTCATCATCATGATGGGCACATCAGACGTCTTGCGCACGCGGCGCATCACTTCCAGTCCGTCGAGCTTGGGAATCATCCAGTCCAGCAGGATCAGATTGATCTCCGCCTGCTTGGCCTGCCACGTATCCCATGCCGCCTGGCCATCCTGGGCAGTCAACACCGTGTACCCCTCAAAATGTAATTCGGAATCCAGGTATGAAATCAACCCCGCCTCGTCTTCTACCAATAGGATCGTTGCTGCCACCATGGCCACCCCTTCCACTACAGTCTTTATCCAGTCTAGCACCCAGGCCGCCCCAACCGTCTTTCAGTTCTGTTATCTTAACATTTCCCGGGCAATTAACGCCCTCGGCTGCACGCCAAAAAGCCCCTGCCGCACTGGCAGAGGCAACGGTCATCGGCCTCAGATCTAATCTTTAGCTTGTTTATCCTTGGTGAAGTACCGCGACTTAATATTACGTAGGTAGCCCCCCAGGATCTTGAGAAAAGTGCGTGACTGGACCAGATTCTTGGGGTCAACGTAGACCCGGATCGCGCGCAGTGTGCGTTTCGGATCCCGAGTTGCAAACGGAAAATTGCTGCTGGTTTTGGTGTGAACGGTAAAGCGGGGAATGTATTTGCCTTTAAACATCACCGTGACTTCAACGAACGTCACCTCACCCCAAGGAATCTGGATGTACTTCTGGACGTTTTTGTCGGCGTACCATTCGAGACCGCGATCGCCGATCATCATTTTCCCGTAATCGGCGATGCCCATGTAAGACGTGGCATCGACGGTCAAGTCGACTTTCGTATTGATTGACTTCACTGGTTGTTGCATCGATATCCCTCTTTTACCACTTTACTGTTTATTATACGCCACGCAGCCGTGGCGCCTCATCAAAAGAAAAGCCTCGGAGCTGACGCCCCGAGGCCAACAGGTCTAAACTTACATGAGACCCCAGACATGGAACACGATACCAACAACGAAGAGGCCCAAGATAACAACGATTGGGGAAACCTTCTTCTTGAGGAGCCACATGCAAAGCAGGGTCAGCAGCAGCGCTGCAAGACCTGGAATCAGTTGATCCAAGTTGTTCTGCAGTTTGGTGACCTTCATCTTGTCCAGAGAAAGGCCGTTTGCCTGCTCAGTCAGTGCTTCCTTGATGCCCGCAGCGCCCTTCGGCAACTTCGACCATTCAATGTAAGCACCCTTTTGCTGAGTGATCGTCGAAACCACTGGGGTGAACTTAACGGTGACCCAACGGTTGATCAGAGAACCCAGAATGAACATCCCGAGGATAGAAGCACCCTTGGTCACATCCTGAAGCAGGGAACCGGACATGTCGTCCGCGATCCGAGACCCGGCTTTGTAGCCGAATTCCTGGGTGTACCACATGAAGGCCACACGCATCAGGTTCCAAACGACAAAGAAAATGATTGGGCCCATGATGTTCCCAGCCAGCGCCAAGGACGCAGCCAGACCACCAAGGATAGGACGAGCGGTGAACCAGAAGACTGGGTCGCCGACACCGGCCAGAGGACCCATCATGCCGACCTTAACGCCCTGGATGGCAACGTCATCGATTGGGGCGCCATTGGCACGTTCCTCTTCCAGCGCCAGGACCACACCGATAACCGGTGAAGCCAGGTACGGGTGAGTGTTGAAGAACTCCATGTGTCGCTTCAAAGCGGCGATCTGGTCGTCCTTCTTCGTGTAGAGCTTCTTGATGGCAGGAACCAAGGAGTAGCACCAGCCACCATTTTGCATACGTTCGTAGTTCCATGAACCCTGAAGGAAGGTAGAACGCCAGCAAACCTTCATCCGGTCAGCTTTCGTTAAACTGTACTTGTGTTCAGCCAAACTTGCTTGTACTTCAGCTGTATCAGCCATATTTTTCTACCTCCTTCTCTAATAGTTGTCGATGATGTCGCCGACTGGATCGCCGGAGCCACCATTGTTGTCAGAAGAGCCGCCATTGCTGCTAGAAGAACCGCCCATCTTGGACAGGGTCAGGTAGATCAGCGCCAGGGACACACCGATCGCGCCAAGGCCGATCAGGGTCAACTGGGAAATGGTTGCCAAAACGAAACCGATGATGAAGAATGGCCATACTTCGCGGGTCGCCATCATGTTCAAAACCATGGCGTACCCAACTGCAACGACCATGCCACCACCGATGCCCAGGCCATCCGTCAACCACTTAGGCATGAGGCCAAGCAGGGAACGAACAGGACCGGCACCAACAGCCAGGATCAAGCCGGCAGGGATCGCGATACGCAGACCCTGCAAAGCAATGGCAACATACTGCCAGAAGTCCAGCATCTTAAAGCTGCCTTCTTCAGCCGCGTGGTCCATCAGGTGGACAACCGCGGTTGCAACCGTACGAACCAAGGTGGTCAGCAGCAGGCCGGCAACCGCCAGCGGAACCGCAAGGGCGATCGCGGAGTTAACTCCGGCACGGCCCTGACCGCCAAGAACCAGAATAATAGCAGAAGCAACTGAGGCCAAGGCAGCGTCAGGTGCAATCGCGGCACCAACGTTGGCCCAGCCAAGGGCAATCATCTGTAAGGTCCCACCCAAAATCAGGCAAGGCATGAGCTGGCCAGTGACCAACCCGATCAGCGTGCACGCTACAACTGGCATATGGAATTCGAATTCATCAAGAACCCCTTCCATCCCTGCCAGGAACGCCACGATGAGGACCCCGATGATTTGAAGAAAGTTCAAATCCATGTGAATATCCTCCTTAAATTTAATTAGGAATATAATCTATTGCTACTTGTTCTGTGCATCCAGCGCGTCTTGCGCCTTCTTGAGGATTGCGTCCATGTTGTCCTTGTTGTCGGTTGGGACCTTCCGAACATCGAAGGTGACGCCTTCCTTTTCCAAGGCCTTGAACGTGTCAATATCGGTCTGGTCAAAGGCCAGGACCTTGTTCGGCTGAACCTTGCCGACTGAGTGCGCCATGGAACCAACGTTCAGTTCCTTCAGCGGCACGCCGCCGTCAATGGCCTTTTTCGCGTCTTCCGGTGTTTCGAATAATAGCAACGCTTTTTCGCCGCCGAAGTGCTTGTCGTCTTTGGCGATCTTGATCATCTGATCAATTGGAATGACGTGAGCCTTAACACCTGATGGGGCCGCTTCAGTGATCAGCTGTTTACGCAGCTTGTCGTGTGCGACACCGTCCGATACAACAATGATCCGCGTTGGCTTGGTCTCTTTGCTCCAAGCCGTCGCAACTTGCCCGTGAAGCAGACGAGAGTCGATCCGAGCCAGAACGTAACTCATCTTCCCTGGCTTACCGCCGCTGACGTGCTGCGCTGGTGCTGCAGCAGGTACCGCCTTTGGTGCCAGTTCTTCAGGCTTGACTTTGATACCGTCTTTACCTGACTCAATAATGTGCGCCGCAATATCGTGCGCTGAATCCATGGACAAACGGGAACCGTATGCCTCAATCAGCATTGGTAGGTTCAACCCAGTGACGATGGCCCACTTATCTTTGTGCTGCTCGAACAACCCGTTAGACTGGTTGAACGGAGAGCCGCCCCACAAATCGATAAGGAACAGGACCTGATCATCTGAGTCGAGCTTCGCAATGGCTTCCTCGAGGTGTGCTTTCAAGTCGTCCGGGCCTTCGTTGGGCTGGAATGTCACTGCTTCAACATTCTTCTGCTCACCAAAGATCATCTGACCTGATTGCATAATGCCTTTGGCAAAATCGCCGTGGCTAGCAAGGATGATTCCGACCATTGTTTGTCGCCTCCTATATGTATTTAGACCTGATAGCGCCACCATTCGGATTTAACTCAAAAAGTTGGGTGACGTGTCACGGTCCAGCAGATAGTTTGCACAAAAATGGTTGCGATTGCAAAGGTTGAAGCTTCAAAAAAACAATCGTTTTCATGAAACACCACTTACTACTAAGGCTCGCGGCTAAAAAATTTTTATGATTAATTTTGGCTAAGCGCACGATCCGAACCGCTTTTGTCTGAAACGCGTACCAGTCTCGTCATTCTCTAACACAGGCCGACAAACCGCCGGCCACAAACAAAATTCTAATCGATGAATAAACCTTTAGTTAGTAAAATAATTCATACAAACCGCGACTAAGCCTCAGAAAGAGATGATAGGCCATCTCCCTAGCTTAAGGGTTTGCCCAACGCAATAACCTTCACCGCCTGTGACAGTATCCCAGGTGGTCACAGCTGAAACCGTTATCTTAAGCAAACGCCTTGACACGGCGGTTTCGGACGCATAAACTGGCAAGCGACAACTGAATTTACCACTAAGAAATAGAGGTCGCGGAAACGACGAACGCTGAGGAGTGCCTGTCACGTTGAATCAGCCGTAAGCGAATCCGCCGAAACGCATTCTGCCACAGGGGCAGGGCGCGTTGGGCCAGTTTGGGGAAACCCGCTGGACTGTCGAAGCCTAGCTTCGGAGCGCTATGATTCTGGTTTAACCACTGAAATCATCGGTCGGCCTATTTCACTTATAGGCCGGCCTTTTTACTTCTCTATTTCCCGCGTGGTTCACCAAGTTAACTTGGGACAACACGAAGGGAGTTTTTAATGATGAAGAAGCATTTCTGGGGCCGCCTTGTCAGCGGTCTCGCACTGCTCGCCGTGGCGGCGGGCATCAGCGCCGGCACGCCACAGCACGTGGCCGCCGCAACCAAGGGCACGTTCAAGGTCGGCATGGAAGCCGGCTACGCCCCGTTCAACTGGACCCAAAACACGGCCGCGAACGGCGCTGTCAGGATCCAAGGCAGCTCGGATTACGCCAACGGTTATGACGTCCAGATGGCCAAGAAGGTCGCCAAGGCCTTGGGCAAAAAGGTCGTCGTCGTCAAGACGTCCTGGAATGGCCTGCCGCCGGCATTGACCTCCGGCAAGATCGACGCCATCATCGCGGGCATGAGCCCGACGCCTGAACGCCGCAAGACCATCGATTTTACCAATACCTACTACGCCAGCAAGCTGACCGTCGTGGTACGCCGCGACAGTAAGTACGCCAAAGCCAAGAGCATCAATGATTTCAAGAACGCCAAGATCACGGCGCAGCTGTCGACCTTCCACTATCAGGCCATCAAGCAAATGAAGGGCGTCATCAAGGAACCCGCCATGGATAACTTCCCCGCCATGCGGGTGGCGCTTGAATCCGGCACCATCGACGGCTATGTCTCCGAAGTGCCTGAGGGCATCACCGCCGAAAATGCCAACCCCGATCTGACCTACCTGCGTTTCTCCAAGAAAAATGGCTTCAAGACCAACCCGGAGGACGTGGATCTGGCGATTGGGATCCGTAAGAACGACCCGGACAAGGCCAAGATCAACGCCGAGCTGGCAAAGATCCCGCAAAAAGAGCGTGATCAGTTAATGAACCAGGCCGTCGCGGACCAGCCATCCACCACCAGTCAGGGCAACTGGTTCGTCGCCCTGCTGAAGCAGTACGGCCCGATGCTCCTGCGTGGGACCGGTATGACGCTGTTCATCTCCCTGATTGGGACCGTCGTTGGTTTCCTGATCGGGTTGCTGGTCGGCATCGCCCGCACCACCCCGGTACCCAAGAACCGCGGCAAACGCGGTCTGCGGGCCATCGGCAACTGGCTGCTCGCCGTCTACATTGAAGTCTTCCGGGGCACCCCAATGATCGTCCAGGCCGCCGTCGTTTACTACGGCGCCGCCCTCGCGTTTCACGTCAACATGGACCGTACCGTGGCCGCCTTGTTCATTGTGTCTATTAACACCGGGGCTTACATCTCTGAAATCATCCGTGGGGGCATCACCTCTGTCGACTCCGGCCAGTTCGAAGCCGCACACGCGCTGGGCATGACCCACTGGCAAACCATGACCAAGGTCATCCTGCCGCAAGCGATTCGCAATTCCCTGCCGGCCGTCACCAATGAATTCATCGTCAACATCAAGGATACGTCAGTGCTGTCCGTCATCTCCGTTTCCGAACTGTTCTTCAGCGCCGAAACCGTGGCGGGTCAGAACTTCCAGTTCTTCCACACCTACCTGGTCGTCGCCGGGATCTACCTGCTGCTCACCTTTACCATCAGCCGGCTGTTCAGACTGGTCGAAAAGCGGATGGATGGGCCCAAGGATTACGATTTGATGACCAACCAGATGCAAGTTGACACCCCAAAGATCAAGTAAGGAGGACAAAAACATGTCAGAACCCATTATTGAAGTGCGTAATTTAAAAAAGTCCTTCGGCACTCACGAGGTCTTAAAGGACATCAACCTAACAGTCGACAAAGGCCAGGTGGTCTCCATCATCGGCCGCTCCGGCTCCGGCAAGTCGACCCTGCTACGCAACGTCAACCTGCTCGAAACCCCAACGGATGGCGACATTTTGTTCCACGGCAAAAGCATCCTGACCGACGACTTTAACCTGCCGCTGTACCGCGCCCATGTCGGCATGGTGTTCCAGTCGTTTAACCTGTTCAACAACCTGACTGTGCTGCAAAACGTCATGGTCGGTCAGCAAACCGTGCTCAACCGCGGCGCCGACGAGGCGAAAAAGCATGCGCTGGAACTGCTGAACAGTGTCGGCATGGATCCGTTCGTCAACGCCAAGCCGGCCCAGCTTTCCGGTGGCCAGCAGCAGCGGGTCGCCATCGCCCGGGCCGAGGCCATGGATCCCGAGGTCCTGCTGTTCGATGAGCCGACCTCGGCCCTTGACCCCGAAATGGTCGACGACGTCCTGAACGCCATGACCGCTCTGGCCCACACTGGGCTGACGATGATCATCGTCACCCACGAAATGGCTTTTGCCCGCGACGTTTCAGATAAAGTCGTCTTCATGCACGAAGGCGTCATCGCGGAAACCGGCAAGCCGGACGAACTCTTCGGTCACCCGCAGCAACAGGCCACCCAGGACTTCTTGAAGCGCTACCTGAGCCGGATCTAATCCGTCATCAGCATAAAACAGACTAACCATAGTGGCGAAGAATGATTCGATGGAATCATTCTTCGCCACTTTCGCTATCAGCTAAAGTGGTGGTAAAGCTGACAAGTCGAGCCCCCTTGTGACGCTTGAAGCCGCATATAAAAAAGAGTTTCCCGGCAAGACGACTTTTAACCGTTGGCCCAAAAATTTCCATATGTTATTTGCATTTATAAATTCTGTTATGCTATTGTGGCAAGCTTGACTGTCAGGTACGCGCCCCATTAAGCCGAATCATTTTTCCGCTGCATTGGTACCCCTTGTAAAACGTTGTGATTTTAATCATAGTGTTTGTTTATACAGGTAAAATAAGGTTGACAAGGCCAAAGTTCGTGATAGCATTCACGTGTAAGCGATTTTAACGTTGGTTTGTTACGGACAATTCCGGCATGACCTAATAACTTAAAGTTATTAGGTCATTTTTATACAGCGCTAAATTCGTGTGTACAAATATAGTCTTTGGGGTGGTGAAAGTGAAGATTACACGTCGGATCAACAACAATTTAGTACAGGTGGACGATCGCGGCACCGCGAAAATTATCGTGGGGTGCGGCGTAGGATTCAATGCGCATCCTGGCGATAAGATCGATTGGGCCCAGGTTGAATAAGTCTTTGTTCAACAGCACGATTGGTCAAAGCGATTAGCTAACGCTAGTTGTCGGTAAGCTTTGGGAAAAGGGGTGGCATCTAATTAACAGCACCGCTTGCAGCTTACTAATAACTATTTTCGTCCACAGGATAACCCGTTTGGGACCGGTCATTGTCATTTTAGCTGAGTACAAAACTCTAATTCGTGGGCTTCTGGCAGTACCTTCAGCTTACAGTGACAGGATTGACCAAACAGCAAGTTGACTTTTTCTATAATGCAATGCGGAAAAGGGGTTCAGCATGAAGAAGCAGAGAAAGATTGAATTGCTGGTTACACTAGTTTGCTCAGGGGTTTTAATGAGCCTAGCACCAACCAACAATCAGTACACTCACGCGGCAGGTAGCACGAACGACACCTCGTCGTTCTTTACGTCGTTTGAAGCAAATGAGAAGACACCAGTTCAGCTCAATCAAACTGATGCAAAGCTCGGCACCAAAGGTGTTACCGCTTCTTACGGCAGTGTTGTCGACGGTGATGTCAGTGCAGAGGTCGATAAATCAAGCATTAAAGGAAGTTCAGACTTTAACCCTGATTCGGAAACCAAGCAGAATCTATTTGATGGGAACGTAGGAACAAAATTCAATACTAACGAGAATAACGGTCAGAATATTTCGGTTAGCTTTTCACTTACGAAGCCAGAACAGATTGGGGAATATGCTATTAGCTCCGCCAATGACGAGCCTACCCGTGACCCGGCGGACTGGGAATTACTTGCCAGCAACGACGGAAAGAACTGGACTTCAATTGATAAGCAAACCAACCAGACATTCTCCGGCCGGGAAACTTACAATAATTACAAGATCAAAACCAGTAAAGCTTACGACCAGTTTAAACTGGTCGTAAGCAAAAACGGCGGTGCCCCGATGACTCAATTCTCTGGATTAGTTCTGGGGACTGGCGTCAAAGACACCGGCGCTAAATCAGAAATGGCAACTACACTCAGTAACGGGCCGACAGATGCCATTAACCAACAGAACAACGTCGGCTGGACAGGGGCGCAAGCTCTGGAAGTTAAAGGCAAGGTCACTGATTCCGGTAAGGTTTATGCCCACAATGACATTATTGATAATCTAAATCTCAAGGTACAAAAGGACACAAACCTACAGTACAAGATCTATCCGTCTGATGGTCAGCACAACTATGACAACCACTACGATTACTCGTACACACCGATGCACATGAGTGTGGACCTGGAGTTCTCAGATGGTACACACCTGAGCGACCTCAAACCTACCAGTACCGATGGGTTTGAAGTCACACCCGAAGCCCAAGGTGATTCCCGGTCACTGTACTACAACCAGTGGAACCAGATCACCACAAACATTGGTGAAATCGCCGCTGGCAAGACTATTACCAAGATGATGGTCAGCTTCGAAGACGATAACGCCACCGCTGGGAAGACCTTTGATAACTTCCTGGATGACGTAAAGGTCTTCTCTGGTAATGAAGCCAAAAGAACGATCAACAGTACAGTTGATTACGTCAACACGCTGCGCGGGACCAACTCTAACGGAAACTTTTCCCGCGGCTTGACAGTACCGGCAACGACCGTGCCAAACGGCTTCAACTTCTGGGCCCCAGTTACTGAATACGGCAATGATACGATGTATCAATACCAGCAAAATGGCGGCCGGAAATTCCAGCACATCACCATCAGTCACGAGCCATCCATTTGGGTTGGCGACCGCGGCACTTGGCAATTCATGGCTAATACTTCCATCGATGCCAGCAAGGTTCAAAGTGGTGCTGACATTGACCACACCAAGTACGAGACCAACTTCAGCCACGATGATGAAGTTGCCAAGCCTCAACTTTACTCAATCAAGTTCCCAGACGGCGGTGCCGCAGCCGGTTCTTCGATCAGCTTGACGCCAAGCATGCACGGTTCCATTACTGAGTTTAACTTTGCCGACTCGGCCAAAAACAAGAACGTAATTTTTGACTCCTCCAAGGGCGACGGTACTCTTACCTTTGACAAGGCCACCAACTCCTTCACCGAGATTACAAAGAACGGTAATAACGGCATGAAGCAGATGTACGTCTACGGGACCTTTGACCAGCCTTACACCCAGGCCAAGGTTGAAAACAGCAAACAAGGGATCGTCAGCTTCGATAGCAACAAAGTCACCATGAAGGTTGCCACCTCGTTTATCAGCGCAGAGCAAGCCAAGAAGAACTACGACCTTGAGCTGGCGCAGACCACCTTTGGTCAACTGGAAAACCAGACTACCAACGACTGGAACTCTGTGCTGAACAAGATCCAAGTCAAAGGCGCATCGGATGCTCAAAAGACCACACTTTACTCCAACCTGTACCGCCTTTACATGTATCCGACGTTCTACGGCGAAAACAAGGGCACAAATGACAAGCCACAGTGGATTCACAGTGATCCGTACAGCGGCGACATGGAGCACCCGGTCGCCAAAGATGGCGTTATGTACTACAACAACGGCTTCTGGGACACCTACCGCACTGCTTGGTCAGCTTACTCCCTACTGTCTCCTGACAAGGAAAGCAGCTACCTGAATGGCCTGACCCAGCACTTCAAGGACAGCACCTGGGTTCCGCGTTGGATCGCTCCGGGTGGCACCAACAGTATGGTCGGCACCAACCAGGACATCATCTTTGCCGATGCATTAAACAAGGGCATTCCATTCGACAGTGATGACGCTTATCAGGCAGCCTTGAAGAACGCCACAGTTAAGTCAACGGACTTGGTTAACGGTGGCCGGACTGACTTAAACCAGTCTGAATTTATTGGCTACGTTCCAGCAGAAGCCGATGACAAAGGCCTTTCATGGTCAGTCGAAGGCTACATCAGTGATTATGGCCTTTATCAGATGGCGCTTAAGAAGGGCGATAAAGGGGCAGCCGAGTACTTCAAGAACCGTGCGCTGAGCTATGTCAACCTCTTTGATGGCAGTGGCAAGACCGCGACCGATGATTGGTTCAAAGGTAAGCACACTGACGGCAGTTGGACCTCCACGCCAAGCACGTTTGATCCCCGCTCATGGGCTCATGACTACACAGAAACAAATGCGTTTGACTACGGTGCAGTACCAGTCCCGCAAGATGGTAATGGCCTAGCCAACCTGTACGGTGGTCCAGCCGGGTTGGGTCAAAAGCTCGACCAAATTGTCACCACACCAGGCGACTGGAAGCCAGGTGACTTTGTGATTCACGAAGCGCGTGAACAACGCGAAGGCAAACTGGGCGAATACGAACACAGCAACCAGCCAGGACACGACATTCTTTATATGTATGCTTTCTCCAACAAGCCTTACGAAACTCAGAAGTATGTTCGCGACATTCTGAGCCGCCTATATGTTGGCAGTGATTTCGGTCAAGGCTACTTAGGTGACGAAGATAACGGTGAAGCCTCTGCATGGTACATCCTCTCTGCACTCGGGCTGTACCCAGAGAACCTTGCGACCAACCAGTTCGTCCTGGGCTCTCCACTGTTTGATCAAGCAACCGTTCAGCTGCCAAACGGCAAGACGCTGACCGTCAACGCACCGAACAACAGCAAGACAAATGTCTACGTGGACAGCGTCACCTTTAATGGTAAGCCGGTTTCCACTCTGTACATGAACTACAAGGACCTTATGAAGGGCGGCACTTTGACCTTCAACATGTCGGCAACACCGAACAAGACACGCGGAACCCAGCCATCAGATAAGCCTGCTTCCCTGACCCAAGGCACCGAGGCGCCTTACGTCAAGACCGATGCCTTTGATAAGGCAGTCAAGATTGACAGTGCAATTCCTGATGCGAAGAACTTGACTGATAACAACAGTGACACCGCAACTGACGTGAAGAATGGTTCAACCATCGACGTCACCTTGGATAAGGCCCGCGTTGTCAGCCTGATGACCCTGACCAACATCAACAAGGATACGACCTTCAAGTCTGTCACAGTACTCGGCTCCAACGATGGCAAGAAGTGGACCAAGGTCGGCACCCAGACCAAGGTCGGCTTCACCTATGATCAACAGACCAAGCCTTACCTGGTTGACCAAAAGAACAAAGCCTTCAGCCACTATCGCATCCAGTTCAACGGCGGCGAAGGTAAGATTGGCGAAATTGAACTGCTTGGCGACATGAAAGATACGAACGCGACTGTCAAGCTGAACAATTCCAATCTGAACATTGTCAAACGCGGTCAGAAGATCAAGCTCAACGCCACCCCTACAGGTGTCAACGCCCAAGACCTGATCTGGAGCGTTCAGAAAGACGATGTTCTGTCAGTTTCCGCCGACGGCACGGTAACGGCCAAGAAATCCGGTATGAGCTACGTCTATGTGACCGCCCCTGGTGGTACCACAGCCAAGACGCTGGTCCGTGTATCAAATTAGTTACTTCTAATTAGTTAAGGAAGGATTGCAATGTCCGTATCCAAACCAAAGAACAAGCATCGCATCGTCAGTTGGCTATGTAACCTAGCTTTGTTGATTGCTTTTGGGCTATTACTACTCACTGGTATCAATCGCCTCTTCTACAACCAGGCATCTGGCACGCTTTCTTTCAGAGTCGTTCAAAGTGGGAGTATGGCCCCGCGGATGCCTGTTGGCAGCTTAATCGTCACACGATCAGTTGATCCCCACGAGATCCGCCCTGGAGACATTATCTCCACTAATGTCGATGGCACCGTACTAACCCACAGAGTTGTCGCTATACCCAAAAGATCAGGTGACATACGATTTGAAACCAAAGGCGATGCTAATACTTATGAAGATACCAGACTGACTTCGTGCGCAAATGTGCTTGGTAAGTTAATGCTGGTGATTCCCTACCTTGGATACGTTGCCTTGTTCTTCCAGCAGCCAGCTGGCTGGGCTTTCGCAGCCAGCGTATTAATTGGGCTATGGCTACTACGCCAAATCATTATCCTAGCTCAGAAGGAGAAGAAAGATCATGAAAAAGTTCCATATTAGTAACCGTGGCAAAATTGCAGCAGCCCTAGCGGCATTACTGCTGAGCGTTGGCGGCGGCACCTACGCCTGGTTCACTGCTAGTAGCGAGTCTACGCAAAACATCTCAATTGGCACGATGCGCACAACCACTAACATTCCCACCCCGGACGTCTCAAAAAATTACGAACCGGGGACCCAGGTAGATTTGCCTGGTACGATTTCCAACAAAGGCTCCCTGGCAAGTGTTACGCGCATCAAAAACGCCAATCAAATCAAGTTTGCTTACGCAGATAACGACATGAAGGTGATTCCAGCCGCTCAGCGCAAGTTCGAAGCTGCGTCATCTAACGCTATCAACTTTGTCTTTGGCCCAGCGTCTGGTGATTACTTCGACAACGATGGTGCTTACTGGTTCACTGATAAGTCTGGCGCAACTTACGTTCTGTTGGATCCGGGCACGACGGTTAACATCAAGGCGATTGATTCCTTCAACGGTGACGTGATGGGCAACCAATACCAAGGTGCAGCCATCAAGCTTGACCTCCAGACGGAGACTACGCAGGTGCTCGACGGTGCCATGAAGAAGTCGTTTGGACTCACTCAAGACGACCTTCTGCCATTGGAAAATCCAACGACAAGGTCCTCTAAGGACGCCTCAGCGACCCATGCACAAGCGCAGCACGCATTGGCACACCTGCGCGCACTCGCCAATCGGTAACTCACTTACCTTTCCAAACACTGTATTAAATCATTGCTGTCATACGTCTTAGGTTTTAGTTCTAGAAATACCCTTATTATCACCTAGTATTACACAGAATTTACAACACACTATTGGCTGTCTCCGAACGCAGCGAATACGAGGCCCTGTCGCCGTTACCGGATGAAGAATCGGAATTCATTCGATGATGGTGGTGGGGCTTTTGCGTTCCTAATGACTACCGCTGAATCGCCAGCTCGCAATCCCTTTTTCGGCTCTATGTCAACTGGTGTTGAAGACTAAATTTTACCCATTTAGAGGTCCTCTCTTTTCATACAAAATTAAGGCAATCGACCAATCGTCGGTTGCCTTTTTCGTCCCGTTTAGTGGCGGCCCTGGGCTTATGAACTATCCCCACGACTTAGCTGACGCAGGTGTTACTTACCTCATTGGCGGCGAGGAGGTCAGGGTCCACTCAATACAGCTCTTATGCACGCCGACGGTTGCGTGCGCATATGGCGCAATCGTGAGAGTCGGGTTCGACACCGTGCCATCGGGCAGTTGACTGCCGGTCACATTAAAAAGCTCTGTCTCGCTGTTATTGTCTGTCAGCGTGTGAATGGCCCCATTGTAAGAAAAGGCCAGGTGCGCGCTGCCGGCTTGGTAGCCTGGTCCTAGCTGAAAAGACGCCATTTTGGCTGTCAGGCGATTAGTCGCGCCATCAGGAATCGCGGCAGAAATGTTCCCCGAGGCAATGCCCGGCTTGGCGTTCAGGCCATCGATCAGCTCACCCACGGTGATTTTCGGTGCATCACCTTCACCAAACTTGAAGCTCGGTACCGCATCGAGGGTCAGCGGCTCCGGAACCACAGCTGGCAGCGAAACATTGGCCGTCGCCTGGCCGTTATTGCCAATCACGGTCCCGGCAGATACGGTTTCGGCGCCACCAACCTCTCTTGCGATGATCGGCGCGCTGAACTTAAGCGTCTGCACCGTCATGTTTTTAGGAAAAGGCGGCACAGTATCTAGGGCGATCTTATTCACATACCTCACCGAATTGCCTGCCCGGTCAGTTATATCGCCGGGCTGTTCACCGGCCGGGATATCGGCTAACAGCTCCTTCCCGCCGCCTAGGTCTAGGTGAATGTTACCATCGTTAGCCACCACAAACCCGTAATGACTGCCGGTTAGCAGCTGGGCGTACAAGGCGCTCTGCTGCCCACCACTCGGTTGCGGCCAGGCTTGAAGGCTGGCGTTTGGATCGTAGGTGATGGTGTAGTCCTGGCTCAGGACGGATCGCGGATACACAGTGCCTTGAGTCACCTCGGCCGTCATACCGTTATCCAACACCCCGGGAATGCTCTGAAAAGCGACCACTGCATCTTCAACGTACGCCCCAGCCGTCCCAGTGAAGCCCCAGTAAACGGTTGTGCCGTCAAAGTACCGCGCGACATCATCTTGAGACCAGGTCAGTGACTGGTCAACAACCTCGCTGCCAACCGCGAATTGAAACGAGAACGTGCCGCCACCGTCCCCTGCTGCCTCCCAATGAATGTGCAGCGGGTGCCACGTGCCGTCAGTCATCGCATTATCGAGCGCCTGGTAGCCGCCCAAGCCCGGATCGCCATAACTGTTGCCCGAAGCCCACTGAATCGGCAAGTCTTCTAGCCCAGTACCCAGCATTCCTAAGCTTTTGGCGGACTGGTTAGGTTGCGCTGGATAACCCCAACCGACATACTGACCGGCCCCTTTTTGGACAACGTTATGGTCCTGGCGATCGTGATTATCCGTGGTATCAAAGGCAATGGCAAAGCTCTTGGGCAGCGCGGCCATTTTCGCGCCATCTCTAAGCTGAGACCGCCAGATACCAAGCGCCGAGCCAATGCCATAGACCTGGGTTGGTTTGGCGCCGCTCATGACGAACGCCATGCCGTCGCCTAAATCTGTGCCCGAATTAAAGTAAAGGTTCATTCGTGCATCGAAGCTCTTGGTCAGATCCAGCGTATAGGTGCTCCAAATCGAGCCGCTTTGGGTCGGCCCATCCGTCACCTTTACAGCGACGTGGTTCCCATCTCCATTTGTTAGAACTTTGCTGGAGTCCTTCGTTCCAGAAAGGGGGCTCATCACCTCTTCAAAAGGGACAAAGGCCGGGAGCCCCGTGGCAGGATCAATCGGTTCCGGGTACGATCCGGTCAGCCATGGCAAGTAATCTGCGGCCGGCGCGGCCTGAACCACGGCGGTCCGACTGCCGATAGCCAGGGCTCCCGCCACAATGGCTGAGACAAGCGCAAAACGTTTATGCTTCACGATCATCCCTCCTCACCATCGCTGCCAGGCCCAAACTGCCAATCACAACTCCGCCAAGAATCACTAGCCAGTGGTTGGTCTGATCACCGGTGTGCGGCAACTGCCGCGTGTCACCGGTGCCAGGCAGTCGGTCACGCGGGGAATAGTGCACGACCGACGGAGGGGCCGGTTTCTGCTGCGGCGGCGTTTTGCCAGTCACCACGAACTCGGCAACAGTCGCCCCTGATTCGGCGCTTGCACCCACCATTGAGGCCGGCGCGGCAATCACCGCCAGTACGAGCATGATCAACCCAATTCGTATTCGGTGCATCAAGCCTCCCTCCTTTCACGAAGCAGCGACTTACTTGGCCGGTGCAGCACCCACCAGCAGGCCGCGACCACTACCAGAAGCGCGAGGCCAATCAGCGCCCAGCCCCACCACGGCATGACGAACCGCCGCTTAAGGCCGACCTCCTTGTTGATACTCTCCGCTTCACCGACCAGAATGGAAAAATTGCGGCGAAACTGCCAATGCCCATGCGGCCCGGTCACCGCCAGATTCAGCGTGTAGTCGCCGGGGTCCAGCGCCTTCTGGTTCGTTACCGCAAAATTAAAATGCGAGTTAGGGGCCACGGCGTAATTAGCCGCCTCGCGCTGCATGACGACCGTCTTTTGATCGCGCCTGGTGACGGTCGCCTTCAGCCGCATTTTGCCCCAATAAGTCGGTCGATCGTTTTGCAGGGTCGCCAGCACACTGGGCTGGTTATCGTGCACGCCGGCGCCCACCCGCAGCAGTTTCAAGTGCGGGACGATGCCATTGATCGCGCCGGTCGAGGTTTGCAGCTGCACGCCGACGACCGTGGCAAACCGATTCTTGATGGCCACCCCGCCACTTTCTTCGCCGCCCGACCGCTCATTATCCACGAGATATAGCGCACCCAACAGGACCCCCCGGAACCCATCCGGGGGGATTTTGAGCGGGACCGTGACGGTTTTCACTTCCTTGGGTGCCAGGGTCAGCGTCATTGGTGCCGGCCCCAGATCAGTCAGCCGGTGCTCGGCCGAGTCGTCCGCCGGCGCACCGGGGCTGTAACTGACCTGCCCATTCGACTGCGACCATGCGTCAGTCACGCTCAGGCGCACGTGCCGCACTTCCGCCGTCCGGTTGGTAACCGAAAGCGATAGGTTCTGTGTTGTCCCCGGCTTTACCACCAGATCATAGTAATTCGACACCGCCGAGCGCTGATTCTCAGGGATTTGTGGGCTCACCGAAAAACTCGCGCCTTCCGCCTGCACCACGTGCCCGGTTTGCAGCCAAAAACTGCCGGCGATCAGGATCACACCCATCAACCATTTCCGCACCTTCACGCCTGTTCCCCCAATCTATAAGCAAAACGACCAAGACAATTCCTTGGCCGTCATGGTGTCACCCGTAGAGATTTAGTTCATCTCAGGTGTGCCAGCCAGCGTCCAGGTGACAAGCGCATCGTACTGACCAGTGGTGGCGCTAGCATTTGATGCAATATCAAATGTCGTGCCATTGTCTACAGTCGCATCGTTAGTACCGGCCCCTTCGCCAGGAGTCGCAGGATGCTGAGCATCAGTTCCAGCAACAGCGGCCTTTGCTTGCCAGATTTGAACGTTTGCACCGCCAGCCGTCAAGGTGCCTGCAACAGTATTCCCTGCCGCTGTCACGTCCGCATTGGTAAACATAGAGATTGGTGCGTGCAACGTCAGCGTGCCTTCCAGGGTGGTCTTGCCATTTGTCGGTTTGCCAACCTGAGCAGACAAGTTCCATCCGGCATTAGTGCCGCGATAGTCCAAGACTTCAATGAGTCCTTTTTGGTTCTCAGCATTATCGTTGGTTTTAGTCTCCACATTTCCATCCGCATACTTCAAAGTTACCCCGCTGATGATATTTCCAACCTTAGGGTCGGCTCCGTTGCTAGTACCATCAAGATTAAATCTTAGGTCCGGAATCTTGTTAAGAATAAGATCCTTGTCATTACCAGTGTCGCCGCCATCTGTACCACCGCTACCGGCCTCTACCTTGAACTCGGCGTTGGTTGTTCCTTGGGCATTTCCATTGGCATCTGCCGCAAATACGCTTTGCACTCCTGTCAGTGCACCTGCCGCCGTCATTGCCACGACCGCGGCCGTCACAAATAATGTCTTTTTCATTCCTAATACCCTCCTTGATTGACGTGATGCAATCCGTCGTCAAAAACAAATCGTTAGAGTTTTCGCCAGTATCACTACTCTAAACAAGGGGAGTATAAACGCGCGCCGCTGTGCGTTGGTGGTGACTTCAGCAGTCCTGACCATTATTGGTCATCCTGAACGGAACTGCCCAGTACGCGGGTGCTTATGCTTGTAGACCAAAAAGGGACCCGACTACAATGCAGTCGGAGTCTATTCACTTCGCCAGAGTCGAGCTTTCTGTGTGAGGAGAAGATAATGTGCAAAATTCCAGCGATCTAAGGGTGCGCAAGACGCACCGCGCCATCACCAACGCGTTTTATGCGCTGCTGAGAGAGCAGTCCTTTGAAACCATCAGCGTGCGCCAGCTCGCCAGCCGCGCGGAAATTGGCCAAAGCACTTTTTACAATCACTATCAGGATAAGTACGCCCTAGCCTGCGCGCTGATTGAGGAGACAACTGAGCAGCTCACGGCATTGTTCCTGAACCGGTGTCCCATCAACCTGGTCGTCTCTTCCTGCCAAGAAAATCCTGACCTGCTGCCTCACGCGAAGCTGTTGAGCAACATCAACACGGCTGAGGCCAGCTTTCAGCAGATCGCCATCCAGCACATTACTTGCCTATTTCAACGGGACCTCAGTCGGCGCGGGATCAAGCTGACCTGCTCCCTCGCGGTCTCGCAGCATCTGGCCGTCCTCACGTACAGTTTCATCAGCCAACTTATCAATGACCAGGCGCTGACAAACCTGCCCGTACAAGTTAACGAATTCAACCAAGTTTTGGCCACTCTGGGCTTACCGGGACCAGCGACAACCACCAAAACTATTAACCATCAACTCTGATCACTTGCCAGTTGACCCTTTATATGGAAGTAAAAATGATTCATCCTGTTGAACGTAAAATGGCCCGCCGAAAAAATTAGTGCTTATTTGCCCGCTGACTTGCGCCTTAACAGCATTTGAACCACTTTTCTGAAAAAAGCTTAGGCTTATTCTCCCTTCTCCACAGTCAAAAAGGCGGTGCAACCACTCGGGGCTGCACCGCCTTGTTATCACTATCTAATTACGCCTCGTCAGCCGACGTTCAGGATCCACATGAACCCAATGAAGACGAAGAACAGCCCGTACATGATTGGGGATACTTCCTTGCCGCGGTGCGCCGCAATCATCGTGATCGGATACATGATAAAGCCCAGCGCAATGCCGTCGGAGATGCTGTAGGTCAGCGGCATGCCGATCATGATCAGAAACGACGGAATGGCAATTTCCAGTTTCGACCAGTTGATATTCTTTAGTGACTGCGCCATCAGCACGCCGACGATGATGAGTGCCGGGGCAGTGACTTGGTCAGTAACGACTGAGAGCAGTGGCGAGAAAATCATGCCGACTAGGAACATCACGCCGGTGGTGATGGCGGTGAGACCAGTGCGGCCGCCGACCGCGATGCCGGCTGAGGATTCAACATAGGCCCCAACAGGACTGGTGCCGAGCACTGAGCCGACCAGCATGGCCGTGGAGTCTGAGGCCAGCGCCTTGCCGACGCGCGGCATTTTATTGTCCTTCATGAACCCTGCCTGGTTGGCCAGGCCGACCAGGGTGCCCGCTGTATCAAAGAACGTGACCAGCAGGAAGGTGAGGACCACGACTGCCAGTTGCAACGTATTAATGTCGCCGACATGCCTGATGGCCACGCCGAATGTCGGTTTAAGACTGGGCGCCAAGGAAATCAGCCGGCTCGGTGCCTTGATTTGACCGGTGACGAGACCAAGGATGATGGTCAACACCATCCCGATGAAAATCCCGCCTGGGACTTTTTTAACCATCAGAATCGCAGTCACGATCAACCCAAAAATGGTCAGCCACACCAGCGGATTCTCGAGCGAACCCAGACCGACAATTGTCGACTTGTTGGCGGTGATCAGCTTGCCGTTGCTCAGCCCCAAAAAGGCGATGAACAACCCAATCCCGCCGGAAATCGCGTACTTCAGGTCGGCAGGGATCGCATCGATGATCATTTCCCGCAGCTTGAAGATCGTGATCAAAATGAAAATCAGACTGGCGACGAACACCCCGGCCAGCGCGGTTTGCCAAGGGATCTTCATGCCAATGACGACCGAGTACGCGAAGAAGGCGTTAATGCCCAAAGCCGGTGCCGTGGCGATCGGGTAGCGGGCCAGCGCCCCCATCAGGATACAGCCCAGTGCACTGGCTAAGGCGGTCGCCGTGAAGACGGCGCCCTTGTCCATTCCGGCCGCGCCGAGCACGGACGGGTTGACGAACAAGATGTAGGCCATCGAGATAAACGTGGTGAAGCCCGCCAGGATTTCCCGGCGCACCGTGGTGCCCAGTTCATCGACCTCGAAGTAATCTAGAAGCTTTTGTTTCATGAATAATTGCCTGCTTTCTGAAAGTTTCATTTCAGCACGCAACCCATCATAGAATATTCGGCTAAAATTGTAAATAGTACAACTGGACTAATTTAATGTTCGTGTTTTAGCCGATTTTAGGCAAAAAGAGAAGCCGACCTTCACCGGCTTCTCTCTCTTGTTCGGATTTGTTAGTCCTTTGCCCCGTCCTCGTTGACCCGCGAGATCAGCACGTTATTAGTTGAACCTGCCTGGTATAAGGGCAGCCCGACCACAATGACGATCACGTCACCTGCAGCCACCACCCCTTCTTTGATCAGGCGCTTTTCAGCCTGTGCGATCAAGTCTTCATAGGCGTCGCCCTTCGGCAGCACCATTGGGGTCACACCCCATGACAGCAACAGCTGAGACGCGGTGCGCTCAGTGTAAGTCAGCGCAATGATCGGCGCCGCCGGCTTCAACCGGCTGATCTGACGGGCGGTGTAGCCGCTGGAGGTCAGTGTGATGATGGCCTTGGCGGAAACGCGCTCGGCGGCAGTGACCGCAGCGATCGCCGTCGTCGTGGTGATGGAACCACTTTGCTTCAGTTCGTTCAACACGGGGCTGTGCAGCGGCCGCATTTTATCTGCACGCTCGTCGATCACAGCCATGGTGTGGACGGATTCGACCGGGTAGTCCCCGTTGGCGGATTCGCCGGAGAGCATAGTGGCATCGGTGCCTTGCAGCACCGCAAACGCAACGTCGGTGACTTCGGCACGCGTCGGCCGCGGGTTCTCCTGCATCGAATCCAGCATCTGGGTCGCGGTGATGACCGGCTTGCCGATCAGGTTGGCCTTGTGAATCAGCTCCTGCTCAACGGCTGGCACTTCTTCGTAAGGGATCTCGACGCCCATATCGCCACGCGCCACCATGACGCCATCGGCGAGCCGGATAATCTCGTCGGCGTTGTTAATGCCTTCCTGCGACTCGATCTTAGGGATGATCAGCACGTCCTGGCCGCCGACTTCTTCCAGCAAGTCACGCAGGTCCTGGACATCGCTTGGCTTGCGGACAAAGCTGGCCGCGATGAAGTGAATGCCCTGCTCGACCCCAAACTTGATGTCGTCGCGGTCCTTGTCTGTCAGCCCCTTCAGTTTCAGGGACACGCCAGGGGCATTGACGCCCTTCTTGCTGCCGAGTTCCGCCGGGTTCTGCACGCCCAGGGTCAGCTCGCGCTTCTTGGCGTCCTTCGACAAAATGGTCGTGCCGAGCAGACCGTCGTCAAACAGGATCTGGCCGCCGACTTCCACGTCGTCAAAGAGGCCGGCGTAGGTCACGTCAATGCGGTCCTTGACGTTTTGGATGCCCGTGTTCATCGTCAGGATGATCTTGTCGCCGGTTTCGTAATGGAACACGGCGTCGTCAACGTTTTCACCGGTGCGGATCTCGGCGCCCTTGGTGTCGAGCATCAGCCCCACCTTGATGCCGGTTTCTTTCATTGCCTGCTTGACCAGGTTCATCCGGCCCAGCTGCTCAGGATGATCACCGTGAGAAAAGTTAAAGCGGAACACATTGGCCCCAGCGTGGATCAAGGCGACGATGGTCTCTAAGTCATTGGATGCCGGCCCCAGAGTCGACACGATTTTTGTCTTGCGCATGTTTGTCCTCCATACTCTTAATTGCCCTACTTAAGTTGACTACGTGAATGCAGTCACAAGCTTATTTTAGAGGAATCCAGCCAATAATACAAACGCTTTCTTTTACCAATCGTTAAGGCAGTAAACTTGACAACATAATTATCGTTCCGTTAAGCTTTAGGTAATCAATACTAGACATTCGGTTGGGCGCTGCGCTCAAGTTTGCTTTCTCGGGGAGGAAAGCCGCTTGCACGCTGTGCCCTTTTGTCTTCCAAGGAGGAATAAAATGAACCCCCACAACGAACATAAAGCAGACGTCCTAAACCGGCTCCACACCAACCGCAGTACCGGCCTCAGCCAGCAGGAAGCGGCGGCTCGCCTCAGCGAGTACGGCGAAAACGCCTTAGCGCAGGCCAAGCAGACCCCGGCCTGGAAGCAGTTCCTGCTCAGCCTGAAGGAGCCACTGGTCATCATCCTGTTCATTGCTGTCGGACTCGCATGGGCCAGCGCCGGCTACGATTTTTTCGTGCGCGACGACCCGGCTCACGGCATGGCCGCCGTGTACGAAAGCATCGCGATCCTCCTACTGATCTTCATTAATGCCGGCCTGTCCTTCTGGCAGGCCAAAAGTGCGCAGAAATCGCTGGACGCCCTGAAGGTCATGGCCGACCACCACGCCAAGGTCCTGCGCGACTCGGAGTGGGAAACCGTGCCGGCCAGCCAGCTGGTACCCGGCGACATTGTCAGCGTCAAAACCGGCGATTTCATTGAAGCCGACGTCCGCTGGCTCCATGTGGCCGAGCTGCAAACCAACGAGGCCCACCTGACCGGCGAGGCCGAGCCGGTCCAGAAGCAGACCCACGCCCTCGACGGCGACGCCCAAGTCGGCGACCGCACCAATATGGGCTTCTCCGGCGCAACGGTCACCCACGGCAACGGCCTGGGCGTCGTCGTGGCCACCGGGATGCAGTCCGAGCTGGGGAAAATTGCGACCCTGCTCAACCAGGTCGAAACCAAGAAAACACCGATTGAGCGCACCATTGCTGCGCTTTCCAAAAAGCTGATGATTGTCGCGATCATCATCGTCGCCTTCACGCTGATTCTTGAAATGGTCAAGGCCGTGCAGCAAACCGGTACACTGTCCTTTGAGGTCCTTGCCGAATCCCTGTCAACCGCCATCGCCTTAGCGGTGGCCGCCATTCCGGATGCCCTGCCGGCCGTGCTGTCAATCGTGCTGACGATCGGTGCGACCATGCTGGCAAAGAACAACGGCCTGATCAAGTCACTGAACTCAGTCGAGACCCTCGGCGCCACCAGCTACATTGCCTCTGACAAAACCGGCACCCTGACGCGCAACCAGATGACCGTCACGCGCTTTTACGCCAACGGTGCCAGCTACGTCGTCGAAGGCGACGGCTACGAACCGGTCGGCGAAATTCTGCCCGATGATGAAGACGACACGCCGGGCTTCACCCGCTTCATGCTTGCCAGTGTCCTGAACAACGATGCGGCGATCCAGGCGGACGAAGACGGCCGCAGCCAGCCTTACGGGAACCCAACCGACGTGGCCCTGATCGTTATGGGCCACAAGAGCGGGGTCGACCGCGACACCGTGCTCAACAAGGACCAGGCGCTGGACATCGACATCATCCGCGAGCTGCCGTTTGACTCTGAACGGAAAATGATGAGCGTCGTGATCAAGGACGCCGGCCGGTACCAAGTCCTGACCAAGGGTGCGCCGGACGTGCTGCTGGCAAAAACTGACCTGATCGAGGACCACGGCAAAATGATCCCCATCGCAGAGGGTCGCGCCGCTGTCGAACACCAGGTGAACCGCTTCGCCGAACAGGCCCTGCGCACACTGGCCGTTGCCGTCCGCGACATCGATGAGGCGCTCGCCCTGCACGGCACCACAGCCCAGCTCGAGCAGCACCTGACCCTGCTCGGGATCGCCGGCATCATCGACCCGCCGCGCCCGGAAGTCCGGCAAAGCGTGAAGGAGCTGCACCAGGCCGGCATCAATGTCGTGATGATCACCGGCGACCACGCTGTGACGGCGCGCGCCATTGCGCTGAAGCTTGGCATCGTGACCGAC
Organism: Lacticaseibacillus camelliae DSM 22697 = JCM 13995; assembly: GCF_001436615.1. Classification (NCBI taxonomy): domain Bacteria; kingdom Bacillati; phylum Bacillota; class Bacilli; order Lactobacillales; family Lactobacillaceae; genus Lacticaseibacillus; species Lacticaseibacillus camelliae. The sequence continues at coordinate 25,034 of NZ_AYZJ01000023.1, read as the reverse complement.
CCGAACGCCCGGGTGATCGAAGGAAAGCAGCTGGCCGCCATGGATGACGACACCCTCTTCCGCCTCGCGCCGGACATCCGTGTGTACGCCCGCGTTTCGCCTGAGCACAAGCAGCGCATCGTTCACGCCTTGCAGCGCCAAGGTGAAACCGTCGCGATGACCGGTGACGGCATCAACGACGCCCCGGCTCTGCGCGCCGCAGACATCGGCATCGCCATGGGCATCAACGGCACCGAGGTGACCAAGGACGCCGCCGACCTGATCCTGCTGGACGACCAGTTCACGACCATTGAAAACAGCGTCCGCGCCGGCCGCACCATTTTTGCCAACATCAAAAACTTCATGCGCCACGAGCTGACGACCAACGTCGCCGAGGTCCTCGCACTGCTCTTTGGGGTCCTGCTGATGACTCAGCCGATCGGCCAGGTTGCGGCGACAACACCGACGCTGACCGCGCTCATGGTGCTTTGGGTGAACATGGTGTCCGACGCCTTACCGAGCTTCGCACTGGGTTACGACGTGCCGGAGGCGGACCTCATGCACCGGCCGCCACGCAACGTGAAGCAGTCGATCCTGTCCGGCGTGCTCACCCGCATCTTCGTGCGCGGCACTGTGATGGGTGGGTTGGTCTACGTTGCCTTCGTCTGGGGCGCTGCCAGCGGCATGTCCGCCGGCCAGGCCCAGACCCTGGCCTTCCTGACCCTCGTGTTCGGCCAGCTGTGGCACGTGTTTGACGCCCGCAGTACCCGCACCCTGTTCCGCCGCAATCCGTTCAACAACCCTCGCCTCCTCATGGCCGTGGGCTTTGCGGCCAGCGCTTCCCTGCTGGTGACCCTCATGCCGTTTTTCAACGAGGTGATGGGCACCGCGCCGCTGTCGACCCCGCTGTACGCGGCGGTGATCTTCCTGCCGGCGATCCCAACCTTCATCCTGTCGGGCCTGAAGGAACTCTACTGGGCGCTGCGTCCAGGAAAAGGTGGCAAATCCCAGTCCGCTTCACCTAACGAAATCCCAGAGGCCGATTGACACTCCAACGGGGGCGCAGAAGGAGGATGGTCGGAGGCGGGATCGGCTCAGTGGCGAAATTGTTGTTAGCGGCTTGAGCTTAGAGTAAGCGGCTTTGCCGCATACTCTAAGCCATGCGCAGCTGCCGCTTACAACAAGATCCGACTGAGAGACTCGCTTGCGAGGCTCGAAGCGGTATCCGCCACGTTCCAGCCGAATCCCGCCGGAGACCATCCTCTGCCCCACAGTTTCGTCGTTGTATTTTCCCAGCAGAATGCCTACAATCGGGGTAACAATAGTGAGGTGAAAACTGTGGATGTTTATCACGCCATCAAAATGCTTCAGATTGAGCACCAACCGCTGAACCACTCGCAAGTCGTGATCATTGACGGCAACGGCAAGCCGCAATCGCAGCTGAGCGACCTGCTTTTCGACTGCATGAGCAAGATCGACCTCTTTACTGACCTCAGCACCACTGACACCTCGAGCGACGTGATCGATGATTTACACTTGCTCACGCCCCTGCCTAACGACGTGCTGGATGAGTATCAGAAGATCCTCGACCAGCCGATTTCCGGCATCAACATCGCGTCCCACAAAAACCTGGTCGAGTTGGTTTATGAGCCGCTCGTCTGATGGTTCACCAAGCCCAGCCGCCTCAGCGGTTGGGCTTTTTTGCGCCGTAAGCCACCAAAAAGGCCACCAGCACGATCCGTGTCAGTGGCCAGCCAAGGCTAGTTGTTGCTGAGGTCTTCGCCGTTGGTGGCGATGACTTTCTTGTACCAGTAGAACGAATCCTTCGGCGTGCGGGCCAGCGTGCCATTACCCTGATCGTCGCGGTCGACATACACGAAGCCGTACCGTTTCTTCATTTCGCCGGTGCCGGCGGAAACTAGGTCGATGCAGCCCCACATCGTGTAGCCCATCAGATCGACGCCATCCAGCGTTACGGCATCGCGCATGGCCGCGATGTTCTGCTGCAGGTACTCGATGCGATAGCTGTCGTGGACCTTGCCATCAGCGGTCAGTTCATCGGCCCAGCCAATGCCGTTTTCAACGACCCACAGTGGCTTGTGGTAGCGGTCGTACAGGTTGTTCAGCGCAATGCGCAGTACCTGCGGGTCAGTCGCCCAGCCCCAGGCATTGGTCTTCAGGTACGGATTCTTGACACCCGCCATGAAGTTGCCGGCATCGCTGCCTGCCGTCTTGTGCGTCGTAACGGTGTTAGAACCATAGCAGGAAAAGCTGAGAAAATCGGCCGGATAATGCGCCAGTAATTCGTAATCCTCTGGCGTGTCGTCGAGCTTGATCCCGTCACGAGCGTATTTCTTCAGGCGATAGGCCGGATAGTGCCCGCCGGTTTGGACATCGGCAAAGAAGTAGGTATCCTGCATGTCGACCTGCGCCTTGAGCTGATCGTTGGGGTCGGCCGTCAGCGCATACAGCGGACTGTAAGCCAGCATCTGGCCAATTTTGACATCGGGATCGATCTTGTGGGCCGCCCGCACCGTCAGTGCGCTGGCGACAAACTGGTTGTGCGCCCCTTGGGCCCGCGTCTGCTCGGTCGCGTTGATAATGCCACCGCCGAGAAAACCGCTCATGTCGATCATGTTGATTTCGTTAAAGGTCAGGTAGTAGTGCACCTTGCCCTTGTAACGTTCGATGACCGTCGTGGCGTACTTCACGAAGAAATCGATCAGCTTGCGACTCGCCCAGCCGTTGTACTTGATTGCCAGGTTCAGCGGGGTTTCGTAGTGCGACAATGTCACCAGCGGCTCAATGTCGTACTTCTTGCACTCATCGAAGACGTGATCGTAGAAGGCCAGACCCGCTTCGTTAGGCTCTTCGTCGTCCCCATTTGGGAAAATGCGCGCCCAGTTAATACTCAGGCGGAACACCTTGAAGCCCATTTCGCTCATCAGCTTGATGTCTTCCTGGTAATGGTGATAAAAGTCGGTGGCAATGTGGCTAGGGTAATATTCCCCGGGTAATACTGCCGGCTCCGCCCCTTCTGGAACCTGCCGGCCGGCCTGGCCGAACTGCATCGGGGTGCCGCCGGTTGCGCCGGTGGTCGGATTCTTCCAGGTGACCCGGCGCGGCTTGTCGTAAGCCCCAGCAGTCATCACATCGGCGGTGCTCAGGCCTTTGCCACCATCGCGGTAGCCGCCCTCATACTGGTTGGCGGCAGTGGCGCCGCCCCACAAAAAGTGATCATCAAATGCCAAGTTAAAAACTCCTTTCTGGCTCACCGCTGGTCGCCAAAGGCTGCCAGCGGACATGATCAGTGTAACCCAGAAATCGTGAAAACGATGCCACTTTTTTATTCAAGACCCGCCGAAGCGGCTTGATGTGCTACGCTTGTCACTAGAAAGAAGGCACACACCATGGTTAAATCTGACCGCACCACATCGCCTGACTGGGTGCTTGCGGCGGGCTACCTCATTCCTCAGCTGGGCTTGCAGTGGCTGCACCAAATCGGCTGGCTCGCCTTAGTCTTCCCACCGGTCGGCGCGCTCTGCTTGTACCTGGCTTTACGACGCGAACCGCAGCCAGTCTACAAGCGCCTGATTCCTTGGGGCTTCGTCCTCGCCGCTGGGGTCATGATCGTCATGTTGTTTTTCGCCTGATTACCAAAGGAGTTTATAACGATGAAAATTGAACCCATTACCCCGAAAAAGTTTGACGCCAGCCTTGACGTCATCAGACAGGCTTTCGCCGGGGCCGCCCACACCGACGGCCACGAAGCGGAGTTGGTCGAGAAACTGCGCAAGAGTCCCACCTACGATCCCGACTACGATGTCATTGCCACCAGCGACGACGGTGCCGTGATCGGCAGCGCCCTGCTCTCCGCGGCCAAGATCATCAGCGACGCGCAAACTTGGCCGGTATTTGTCCTGGCCCCGCTGGCCGTGTTGCCTGCCTACCAGCACCAAAGCGTGGGCAGCAACCTCATCAAATACCTGGAAATGCAGGCTGGTGAAGACGAGCGCATGGCCATCAGCATCCTTGGCGACCCCAAATTTTACGGCCGCTTCGGTTACCTGCCGGCTAGTCAGTATGACATTACCGGTCCCTTCACAGGCGCCGAATTCATGATCAAACCGATTCGCCAAGGCGGCTTGGAGAACGTGTCCGGCCGGCTTGAATACGACCCGGCGTTTGGGCTTTAAAACGCAACGGCCAGGTTTGACCCGCCCTGCCGTTTCACGTGAAACAGCCTGAATTTAAGCCAAGGCCCATGGCAATGCTGCCATGGGTCTTTTGCTAACCAGCGCTAGGCTGTTTTTCCGGACAGCCACAGGCCCACCAGAGTCAGTGCGGCCCCCAGCATGATCAGCGGCGTGAGTGGCTCGTGCAAGAGCCACACGGAAAAGGCCAGCGTGATCACCGGTACCAGGTACATGTAGACACTGGTGCGCACCGTCCCCAGCCGCTTCACCGCGAAGCTCCAGGTCACAAAGCACAGTGCACAGGCGCCGATGCCCAGAAACAGGAAGTTGCTCAGATTGACCGGCTGCACCAGCTCATGCCAGTCCAGCTTGAAGCCAAACAGCCACGTCAGCGGCAGCATGAATAAGATCCCATAAAAAAACGTATGGCGGGTGGCCTGAATCAGATTCACATCCAGCGTCCCTATTTTGGCCGTCAGGAGCGAATAAACAGCCCAGACCAGCGCGGCCAGAACGGCCAGTGCGTCCCCCAGCCAGTGACCGACCATCGCGACTTCACTGTGGTCGCTGACCAGGATCACGCCGCTCATCGCCACCACAAACCCAATGTAAAACCAGCGGTTAGGCAGCTTGGCGTGCAGAAAGACGACCGTCAGCAGCGCCATGAAAAACGGGGAGATCGTGACGATGATGCCCACGTTGCTGGCGGTGGTTTGGGTCAGCGCTAAGTTTTCAAGCAGGTAGTATAAGGTGATGCCGCTGAGTCCGGCAAAAACAAACAGCCATTCCTGCTTTGGCCGCGCCAGCCTCACGCGACCTGGCCGCATCATGAGTAGCGTCAAATAACCGATCACAAACCGCGTGAGTAAAATCTCGAGCGGGCCAAAGTGCCTCAGCAGCACCTTGGTCGCGATATAAGTCGTCCCCCACAGCAGAATCGTGAACAGCGCTGCCAAATGGCCGGCACGTGATTGTTCTTTTTGCAAATGGCCGTCCCCCTACTTGAAATAATCATTAAGTCAACATTATAAACTTACCTCACGGATATTGCTTAAGCGGCCGTGCGACCACATTTTGGCCCATCAGGTGCCGCCCAAACCGGGCATCAATAATCGTCCGAGGTACCGCTTTCGCCTAGTCATGCGTATAATAGAGGTATTAAAGAACAAAATACCAAGGAGGACCATCGTGAAAGTTAGAAAAGCAGTTATTCCGGCAGCCGGGCTCGGCACTCGCTTCCTGCCTGCCACCAAGGCGCTGGCGAAGGAAATGCTTCCGATCGTCGACAAACCGACCATTCAGTTCATTGTCGAAGAGGCCAAGGCCAGTGGAATCACCGACATTCTGATCGTCGAAGGTAAGAACAAGCGCAGCATTGAAGACCATTTTGACTCGAACCCCGAGCTTGAACAGAACCTCCAGGAAAAAGGCAAGACAGCAATGCTGAACCTGGTCCACTCGACCACTGACATGGGTGTCAACCTCTTCTACGTGCGTCAGACCCATCCCAAGGGCTTGGGCGACGCGGTGCGTCTGGCAAAGTCCTTCGTCAACGATGAGCCGTTTGTGGTCATGCTGGGCGATGACCTCATGATGGACAAGGTGCCGCTCACCCAGCAGCTGATCAACGAGTACGAGCGCACCCACGCCTCGATCCTCGCCGTCAAGCGGGTCCCCCACCAGGACGTGTCGGCCTACGGGGTCATCGATCCCGAAACCGAAGTGTCTGAGGGCCTGTACAACGTTCGCAAATTCGTTGAAAAGCCGTCTGTTGACGATGCGCCAAGTGACTTGGCCATCATCGGCCGCTACCTCCTAACGCCGGAGATTTTTGACATTCTGGAGCACCAGAAGCCGGGCAAAGGCAACGAAGTCCAGCTCACCGACGCCATTGATACGCTGAACCAGACCCAGCGTGTGTTTGCCCACGAGTTCAAGGGCAAGCGCTACGATGTCGGCAACAAGTTCGGTTTTGTGGAAACCAGCGTCGAATATGGGCTGACTCACCCGGAAATCAAGGATGAACTGCACGACTACATTCTCAGACTCGCCGACCGCATTAAAAAAGAAGACGCGGCCAAGGCGAAGGGCAATGCCAAGAAATAACTGCTGACAGCTGAGCCCCGATCAGAAATCATCAGATTTCTGATCGGGGTTTTTGCATACCCTGCGCGCCAATGAAAATTTCCTGCGGCGGCGAAGGCCCCCTTTCAATCCTATTTTGATGAGGTGAAAAATGGCTTAAGTGCTTGCCCCACTTTCATCTTGCCCGGTTCGGTGGTACGCTTAATCGTAAACTTTTTCACTGCGGAGGCCATCATGACACAGCATCAAGCATCCCCGTCCGACCTGGTGCCGGACGGCCACCATCACATGACAATTCACTGGCACAACTTCGTCAAGGACGATGAGGTGCTGGTGACCGAGGCCAGTCTGGCTGAGCGCGCCAGCATCGTCGGCCGCGTTGGGTTGATGCTGCTGGGAGCCGGCACCGGGGCTTGGCGCGTCCGCGAGGCGATGAACAGCGTCGCCCGGCCGCTGGGGCTCACCTGTGCCGCCGATGTCGGCCTGATCTCCATCGAGTACACGTGCTTTGAGCACGGCCACCACTACTCGCAGACGATGTCGCTGCCCAACAGCGGCGTCAACACCGACAAGCTCCACGCGATGGATATTTTCGTCAACAACTTCGCCGAGACGCTGACCAATTTGACCGTCCACCAACTCCACACGGAGCTGGATAAAATTGATAAAAAGCGCGGTAATTACACCCCGTTTCAGGTCGGCCTGGCCTCGGCGCTCGCCTGCGCAGCCTTCGTGTTTCTGCTTGGCGGTGGTCCCATTGAAATGTTTTGTGCCTTCTTCGGCGCTGGTGTGGGGAACCTGGTCCGCCGCCTCATGCTCGACCGTCACATCACCCTATTCGCCAACGTCTCAGTGGGCGTGGCAGCCGCCTGCCTGACTTACGCCGGTGTGTTTGCCCTGCTGCAGCTGGCCTTCCATGTGGCAGCCGCGCACGAGGCCGGCTACATTGGCGCAATGCTGTTTGTCATTCCCGGTTTTCCCTTCATTACCTCAGGGCTGGACATGGCAAAGCTCGACATGCGCTCCGGTCTTGAGCGCGGGATGTTCGCCATCTTAACGATCGTCGTCGCGACGTTGACCGGCTGGGTCGTCGCCATGATCATCCAGCTGCGGCCGCAAAACTTCCTGCCGCTGGGGCTAAGCTTCTGGCCGCTCCTCGGCCTGCGCCTGGTCGCCAGCTTCTGCGGGGTCTTCGGCTTCTCTCTGATGTTCAACAGCCCAGTCAAAATGGCCACCACGGCGGGCCTCATCGGCGCCGCCGCCAACACGCTGCGCCTGACGCTGGTCGGCTTTGCCGTGCCGGCCGCGGCAGCCGCGTTTCTTGGCGCACTGCTTTCCGGCCTGCTGGCGTCTCTGGTCAATTCGAAAAATGGCTACCCGCGCATCTCACTCACCGTGCCCGCCATTGTGATCATGGTGCCTGGCCTGTACATGTATCGCGCCATGTTCAACCTCGGACTGTCCAACCTCGACGTTGGCGGCACCTGGTTGATCCAGGCCGCGATGATCGTCGTCGCCTTGCCCCTGGGCCTCGCCTGCGCGCGCATCCTCACCGACAAGAGCTGGCGTCACGCCGACTGAACTAGATGATCGCAAAGTGCTGGGCCGGCGAGCCCAGCACTTTTTTGGCCATTGGCGTTAGAATTGAGGCGAGGTGATCATATGGATCAAAATTGGCTTGACCAGCTCCCCATCGAACCGGTAACTTCGTATCAAGGCGTTCACGGCGGCGACGTGAACGAGGCGTATCACCTGAACACTGCCAAGCGCGAGTTGTTCCTGTTAGTCCAGCCCGGCCAGCCTGCCAGTTTTTATGCCGGTGAGATCGCCGGTCTGAAAGCATTCCAGGAAAACGACATTAACGCCCCGCGCGTGCTGGGCAATGGCGCAATCGATGGTGCCGGCTACCTCTTGCTCAGCTACATGACCAGCGGCACCGGCGACCAGGCCGCCCTCGGCCATCTAGTCGCGAAACTCCACCAGGTTAAAAGTCCCAATGGCCGCTTCGGCTTTGATCAACCTTACGCCGGCACCTCGGTCAGCTTCGACAACGCGTGGACCGACACCTGGACCGAGCTGTTCGTTGACCGCCGTCTGGACGTGCTGGACCGCGCGCTCACGCACAAGGGCCTGTGGACTGCCGCCGACCACACCCGCTACCTGGCCGCCCGGGCCAAAATTGTCGCCGCGCTGGCCAAACGCGCCAGTCAGCCTGTCTTGCTGCACGGCGATCTGTGGTCCGGCAATTTCATGTTCACAGCAAATGGCCAGCCGGCGCTGATCGACCCGGCGGCGCTATACGGTGACCGCGAATTCGACATCGGCATCACCACCGTGTTCGGCGGCTTCAACGACCGCTTTTACCAGGCCTACGCGGCGGATCTACCGCTCGAACCCGGCGCGGGCAAGCGGCTCGACTTTTACCGGCTGTACCTGCTCATGGTGCACCTGGATAAGTTCGGCAGCAGCTACGCGCGGCCGGTGAGTCAACTCTTAGGTAGAATCATTGCAGACTGAGGCCAGTCGCATAAGGGCTTCGTGCGCTGCCCTTCGCAACCTGTTTTGAAAGCGGCTTCCATCAGTGGTTAAATGAACTTAGCGTGTATTCGGCGCATTAACTATTCTTGGAGGCAGAACTTATGAGTGTTTTTCCTAAAGGATTTCTGTGGGGCGGCGCCATTGCCGCGAACCAAGCGGAAGGCGCCTGGCAGACGGATGGCAAGGGCCCGTCGATCAGCGATGTGACCCCACACGGCCTGGGCGGCGAAATTGACAAAAAGCCCATCCCCGGCAAATACTACCCGAACCACGAAGCCATTGATTTTTACCACCGCTACCAAGGCGACCTGCAGTACATGCAGGAAATGGGCTTCAACTGCTTCCGGACGTCGATCGCCTGGAGCCGGATTTTTCCCGATGGCGAAGAGGCAGAACCTAACGAGGCCGGCCTGAAATATTACGACGACCTGTTTACTACTATGCACAAACTGGGCATGGAACCCGTCGTCACCATCAGCCACTACGAGACCCCGCTGGCGCTGCACGATAAGTACGGCGGCTGGACCGACCGCCACCTGATTGACCTGTACGAAAAGTACTGCCGCGTTTTGTTCACGCGTTACGGCAAAACCGTGCATTACTGGATGACATTCAACGAGATGAACAATACCCACACCATCCCCTTCGCAGCCGCCGCGATCGACGTCACCGGCGACGTCGACCACAAGACGCAGCAGATGTACCAGGCCGAGCACAACATGTACGTGGCCAACGCCAAGGCGGTGCGGCTAGCCAAACAGCTGATGCCAGACGCACACATGGGCATCATGCTGTCGCTGAGCCAGGCCGCCGTGTACCCAGCGACCCCGGCACCCAAGGACGTGTTCGGCGCCATGCAGCTCCAGCGGCGCACGTTTATCTCCGCCGACGTTCAGCTGCGCGGTGAGTACCCCGGCTATGCCAAACGCATTTTCAAGGAGCACCATTTTGAGCTCGAAATGGGCCCAGACGACCTGCAGCTGATCCACGACTACCCATCTGAGTACCTCGGTTTCTCTTACTACCGGTCCTCGACTTACGCCGATGGCACGCCGATTTACGGCGACACCGGCGGCGTGGTCGGCCGGCCGAACCCATACCTGAAGTCCACCGACTGGGGCTGGCAAATCGACCCGCTCGGCCTGCGCTGGATCTGCAACCTGGTTCAGGACCGTTACAACTGCCCAATGTTCATCGTCGAAAACGGCCTCGGCATGAAGGACACCGTGAACGCGGACGGCAACATTCACGACCCGGAGCGCGCGGACTACCTGAAGCAGCACGTGCAGGCCATCGGCGAGGCCATCAAGGACGGTTGCAACATCATAGGCTACACCTGGTGGGGCCCGATCGACATCGTCTCCGCCGGCACCGGCCAGATGAGCAAGCGTTACGGCTTCGTCTACGTTGACCGCGACGACGAGGGCCACGGCACCCTCGCCCGCAGCAAAAAAGACAGCTTTGAGACTTACAAGCAGATCATCGCCAGCAACGGTGAGTGCGTCTTCGACAAGTAGCGCAATAACGGCGCGACTGCTTCGTGATGAAGCGGCCACGCCGTTTTGATTACTTATCTCGCAATACTGACTGTTTTTAAGGGCTGAACCGACAAAAATCCCCACAACTCAGAGTGAATTGTGGGGACATCACGCAAATTTATGTCAAGGTACCTAGCTGAAACACTGAGCGCTCAGGCACGCCGGCGCTTGAAGCCAACGAGGCTCCCAAGTGCGGCCAGAATACCCAGCCCAGCAGCGGCGAAAGCGGCATTCGTTTCATCACCAGTCTTGGGTAATTGGTTGCCGTTTTGACTCGCACTCTTACCAGCCGGGCGATTGATTTGAGTCCCAATTGCGGCCGCCAGTTGGATGGCAGCTGGCGTCCCATTCGGGTGACCAGCCTCGGCGCCGTTCTGAGCACGGTTACCACTGGTGCCATCAGCAAGCTTGGTTGGTGTCTTCGTTGCGGTTTTCACGATGAAGACGTTGGCCTTGATCTGTGCGAGAAGGCTCTTAGCCTGTGTGAGGATGGCAGTGTCTGCAGCAAGTTGTGCGTTCGGTTGCTTTGCAGATGCCATTGCCGTCTCAAGGTCAGCCTGTGCCTGAGCTAATGCTTGGTTGGCCGCATCGAGGCTTTGCTTTGCAGCAGGCTGAGCGTCTTGAGCTGCTTTTAACGCAGCATTGGCATCGTCAAGTGCTTTTTGCAACTTTGCCCGCGTATTAGCAGCATCAGTTAAATCCTTAACGTGCTGCTGAGCAGTAGCCAGTGCTGCTTCTGCAGTTTTGACCGCTGCGTCAGAGGTGGTCTTAGCGCCTTTAGCTTCAGTTAGTGCAACTTGAGCTGACTCCAATTTGGCCTGCGCGGCGTCCACTGCCTGCTGAAGCTGAGTGTCTGATTCGGATTGCGCGGCTTCAGCACTGCGCGTCGCGGTTGTTTTGACAGTATCTAAGTTATCCTTAGCCGTCGTCAGCTGACTCTGCGCCGCTGCTAAAGCAGTGTTAGCCGATGTTACTTTTGCATTAGCCGCAGTCAAAGCCTGGCTTGCTGTCTCCGAGTTGGCCTTCGCTTTGGTCAAGGCAGCCGTCGCTTTTTTAACATCCGCTGCCTTGGAACTGGGCTTCGTACCAGAAACGTAGACAAACTTGTAGTTAACCAGACCGACACGACTTTGAGAAACGGCAAGTGATGGATTTATTTCTGCATTTATAGCGTCGTATGCGGCCATATAGTCTTCATATGATGGGTAATCCTCAGGTGATTCGTCCTTCATATAGTAGTCGAATGCAACAGCATTAACTTTTGGATTGTATCCTAGTCCGCTATCCGCTATTTCACTAAACAGTAAGTTTGTACGATGTCCATAATGAAGACTGCTGCCAGCAGGAAAGACATTCTCCGACTCGTCAAACCATCCCATCAAGAGACTGTACGCAAACTCCTGATCACTGCCGTACCAAGAACTAGGGTATGTACCGGCCAAGTTCTCACCGGAATTGGGTTGTACGTTTTTGTGTTCCAGAACCCCAGTCTGCGCCGCGGCCTGTTTATTCGCATACGCCATGCCTCGATCAGTAGGTGCAAGACTACCAGTGACCCCGTTCGCCGCTCGCAACTCGTTTAAATACTGGTAGAAGTATTTGACAACATTTGACCAGTTTACAGTGTACTTTGATGGATCTCCATTAACGGTCACCACGGTAGTCGTCTTGCTGGCAGGCTTAGAGTCGGGCCAATTAGCAGTATTATAGTCGTGCTCCGCAATCGTTTTACCAGGGATCGTAGCAGACTCAGCGTTTGCTTTGTCTAATGCTGCCTGGGCAGCGGTAACAGCCGCAGCGGCCTTAGTGCTGGCTGTCTTCGCAGCATTGGCGGCCTTGGTGGCAGATGTCACGTTCGCTTTGGCAGAATCGACAGCCTTCTGAGCGGCGGTCACCTCGCTAGTTGCTTTGACTACTGCAGGGTCTCCGGAAATGTCAATGGCCGTTCCCTTCGCCGCCTGGGCTGCCTTAGCTTGGGTGACGGCAGTTTGTGCTGCGTCAACGTTCCCCTGAGCAGTTTCAACGGCCTTGCCAGCGGCCGTTTGGACGGTCTTTGCCGCAGCCGCATCGGCTGCGGCATTGGTCACTGCTTTGTTGGCAGCATCTTGGTCATCCTGAGTCGGATCGGCAGGAACACCATCGAGCGCCTTTTGCGCTGCAGCCTGGGCTGACGCTGCACTCTTGATAGCCGTGCCATCAGCATTCGCCTGGGCGGCCTGCTGAGCCTTGGTTGCCTCTTTGACGGCGGCTTGGGCTTTAGTCACTGCTGCGTTTGCCGGATCAGCTGTCTGATGGTCCTGGTTGACCGTCTTCTGCGCGGCATTAACGTCGGCTTGCCCAGCCGCCACATTTGCATCATACTCCGCTTGTGACTTTGGCTTAGTTGTCGCCATGGCTTTATTAGCCTTATTCGTTGGCGCGGCGGCTGTTGTTGCTTGGGCATCGGTTGCAGCGCTGGCTGTATCGCTGGTATCGGCATGAACTGGTGCCGCCTTGACTGCCATCAAGGCGATGGCAGCCATCGACGTATAAATAAGACGTTTACTGTTTGTGGTCATAAAAGATCCTCCTCCAAAGATAAAAATCAAAATTGAGCTGATGCTGAACTGCTGAACACACGCCCAAAAACATTCCCCCGACACACGCGACCCATATGGTAAAAAGTGCGCAAAAATGGCCAACCTATCCAAGAAATAACCCTGACAATCAACGCATTTGTTACTAATATGCAAATGCTTGATTTCAAGATTCTCTTTGCTAGGTTGGCCAACCATTTTTTGAAGTTATGCGTGCGTATACAACGAATAATATACTGCGAAAAAGGCAGTCGCACAATAGGCAGCGTGATCACTAACCCTCACAGAATTTCATCGCCATCTATCGATTCTTCTATTTTGCGGGCGTGGTTTCGCGCAGCTCCAGCCTGAACGGCACATCAATTTGACGCTTCTCCTTGGGCAAGTCTGTAATGGCGCGAACTGCCTCATCGACAGCCATCCGGCCGATCAGGTTAAAGTCCTGGGTGACACTGGAGATCTTCGGCCGGGTTTGCTCACAGATTTGGGAGCCGTCGGTACTGATAATGCCCCACTGGTGAGTGAAGGCGCCGTCGCGGTCGATCAAACCGTTAATAATACCCAGCGCGCCATCGTCGGAGGTCGCAAACACGGAGTCGACGTCGGCGTTATCGGTGTAGTATGGCACCGCATCGAGACCGGACTGATAGCTGTACTTGCCATCGCCAACGAACAGCCACTCAGGCCGGTACGTGATCCCCGCCGCTTTCAGCGCTGCCTGGTAGCCGGCAAACCGCTGGGTGCCGACGATGTCCTTTTCCGGGTCGGCGCCGACAAAACCGATGCGGCTGTACCCTTTGTCAATCAGCGTGCGCGTGGCCAATTGGCCCATCTGGTAGTCGTTGGACGATACGTAAGACAAATCGAGCGCGTAAGCGCTGGCGACTTCCTGCGGGTAGATGCCGGCGCGCTTGATCAGGTCGATGATGGCCTGGTCGGGGTGCACAGAGAGGAAAAGAATGCTGAAAACGCGCCGCTCGATCAAGTCCTCCACGACTTTGCGAATGGCGGTTTGATCATCCCGCTCGGCGATCATGATCAGCACGTCGACGTCACTTTGCCGCGCCTGCTCGGTAATGCCGCGAATAACGTGAAAGTTGGAGTCGGTTTCCGCCGGGTAGTTAATGACCCCCAGCGTCGTCTGCGTGTGACTCGCTAGGTCTGACGCGGAGCGATTCTTGTAGTAACCAAGCTCATCCGCAATGGCCCGCACTTTTTTCGCTGTGGCTTCGGAAAAGCGCCCCGTGTTGTTTAAAATTCGCGACACGGAAGCGGCGGATAAGCCGGCCTTTTTCGCAATATCTTCGATGGTCACACGCATGGTAATGGTCCTCCTCAACGTCGAGTCTTCGCGTAAGCGCATACGCAACAGCTTCATTTTAGCTGTCTTGACGAATAAAGAGAAGCGTTGGTGTGACGGCTTCGGTTGGCTTAGAAAAAATTGCGCAAACGCATCCGCAAAATAGTTATGAGATTTTATAAATTCAGATTCTCGCTCATTAGGGCTTTACAAACTCATGAAAGCGTTTAGAATATGAATTGAGCGTTGGGTAAGCGCTTACGCATTTAGGCCTTAGCTCTGGCTGCCTGGTCAGAACAGGGCTGTCATTTTCTGGCTTTTGAGTAAACGTTTACTCAAAAAATTGGGACTTTTCCCGCCAACGCATTTTAAATCGGAGGTCATTAACATGAAAGGTTTAGTACTCACTGCTGTTAAGAAGATGGAAATTCAGGATCTGCCCAAGCCGAGCGTCTTACCGAACGAGGTCCTGGTGCAAACCAAGTACGCCGGCATCTGCGGCACGGATCACGCGCTGTACAACGGCCTGCCCGGTTCCGCCAAGGCCGTCCCACCAATTGTCCTCGGCCATGAAAACTCCGGCGTTGTCGCCGCGGTCGGCGCAAACGTCACCAATGTCAAAGTCGGCGACCGCGTCACGGTGGACCCCAACATCTACTGCGGTCAGTGCTACTACTGCCGCACCGGTCGTCCAGAACTCTGCGACCACCTGTCCGCGGTCGGCGTGACTCGCAACGGCGGCCTGGCGGAGTACTTCACCGCGCCGGCTTCCGTTGTTTACGAACTGCCAGACAGCATCTCCTTCAAGGCCGGCGCGACCATCGAGCCGATTTCCTGCGCGGTTCACGGGGTGCAGCTGCTGCACCTGACGCCTTACGCTAAGGCACTGGTCATCGGCGACGGCTTCATGGGCCAGCTGTTCGTTCAGATCCTGCAGGCATACGGCGTGCACCAGGTCGATTTTGCCGGCATTATCGATGACAAACTGGCGCTCAACAAGAAGCTGTTCAACGTTAAGAACACCTATAACACCACCCGCGACACCCTGCCAAGCGACTACGATATCGTCGTTGAAGCGGTCGGCAAGCCGGAGACCCAGGAACAAGCGGTCAACGCCACCCGCAAAGGGGCCCAGGTCCTGATGTTCGGCGTCGGCCACCCAGACGCCCACTTCCAGATGAACACATATGAGATTTACCAAAAGCAGCTGACCATCCAAGGCTCCTTCATCAACCCGCACGCGTTTGAAGATTCCATCGCGCTGCTGGCCAGCGGCAAGGTCAACGTCGATCCCCTGATCAGCCACGAACTGGAACTCAACCAGGTCGAACCCGTGCTGCAAGGCAAGGTCGCCGGCGTCTCCAAGGCCGTCGTTAAAGTCGGCTAAACCGGTCAGATCACGCAGAGTCGCTCAGGCGGCTCTTCTGCGTTTTTGGAAAGGAGTCTCACCATGCAATTAGGCAGTATCGAAGCCGGCGGCACCAAGTTCGTTTGTGCGGTCGGCGATGAAAATTATCACACCCAGTCGCGGCAGGTCATCCCGACCACCACGCCGCGGGAAACGCTGGCCGCGGTGAACGCCTATTTCGCGCAGTTCCCCGCTCTCAAGGCCATGGGCATCGCCTCATTTGGGCCCATTGAGATCCGCCGCCACTCGCCCAAGTACGGTTACATCACCAACACGCCCAAGCCTGGCTGGTCGAACACCGATTTTGTCGGCGCCATTCGTCAGCAGTTCAAGGGCCCCATCGCCTGGACCACCGACGTCAACGGCTCGGCATACGGCGAATACGTACTCGCCTCGCTGTTCAACGAAAAAATCGCCTCGCTGGTTTACTACACCGTGGGCACCGGGGTCGGCGCCGGCGTCGTGGAAAATGGCCAGTTTCTCGGCACCCTGGGCCACCCCGAAATGGGCCACGTCTATGTCAAGCGTCACCCGGACGACCTGAACTTCAAGGGCATCTGCCCGTTCCACGGCGACTGCTTGGAAGGCCTCATCTCGGGACCCACCTTTGAAGCCCGGCTGGGAAAACCCGGCAAGGATGTGCCACTGACCGACCACGTCTTCGACATTCTGGCGTACTACATCGCTCAGGCCGCGATCCAAAGTACCCTGACGATCCGGCCGAACAAAATCGTCTTCGGCGGCGGGGTGATTTCCGAACCACTGCTGGTCAAGGTGCGCGCCCAGTTCAAGCAGCTGCTCCATGATTACGTGGCAGTCGGCCCACTGGATCAGTACCTCACCATGCCGCAGGCCAAAGACAACGGCTCGGCGACAATTGGCAACTACGCCTTGGCGCTGAAGGAATACAACCGGTAATTTGAGAAAGGAGCACCACCTCATGATCATGGATCATGTGACCGGGATCTCGCACATTGGGATCCCGGCAAAGAACCTGGACGAAACCATCCGTTTCTATGAAAGCATCGGCTTCAAGTGCCTCGGCATTTTTCACAATGGCCCAAACCGCTGCGGTTTTGTCGCTTACCAGGACCTCATGATCGAGACCTGGGAAGGCGATCAACCTGCGCTGCAGGCCGGCGCGATCAACCACGTCTCACTGAACACCACCGACGTCGACGCCACTTACGCCGCCGCGAAAGCGCAGGGCTTGAACATTGTCGAAAACGAGATTCAAAGCATCCCCAGCTTCTGGGACCACGGCATCCGCTTCTTCAACATTCTTGGCCCGAATCACGAAACCATCGAATTTTGCCAAAAGCTCTAGGAGGCGTTAAGGCATGGCACTGCTGATCGCACTGGTCCCGGCCCTCACCTGGGGACTCATGGCCACCATTACCACCAAGCTCGGCGGCACCGCCGGGCAGCAAACCCTCGGCACCAGCCTGGGCGCGCTCGTTCTCGGCCTGGGCGTGTACCTGCTGTACGTCCTGCCGCACGGCGTAACCATCCCCGCCAGCGTCTGGTTGACCGGGCTGCTTTCCGGCATGTGCTGGTCGCTGGGCAACACCGGGCAGTACCTGGCCTACAAGGACCTCGGTGTGTCCGTTGGCCTACCGCTGTCGACCGCGGGCCAAATCGTAGCCAACGCGGTGATGGCTGCCGTCGTCCTCGGCGGCTGGACCACCGGCAAAATGTGGGGCTTTGGCACCCTAGCGATTTTGATCATCGTCTTTGGGGCCACCCAAATCTCCGGCCGCAGCAAAACCGGCGCAAGTCAAATTGCGCCTAGCAAAATGCGGCACGGCCTGATCGTGCTGGCCTGGTCCACGTTAGGCTTTATGCTCTACTTCGTGTTCCCGAACCTGATGGCAAAGCTGGGCATCGTCTCTGCCAGTTTTCACGCCGCAGACCACGGTCTGACCTACATGACCGCCGTGATTTTGCCCCAGGCGATCGGCCAACTCATTGGCGCCCTAGTGCTGATCAGCGCAGTGTTCCACGAGAAACACTTGATCCTCGAAAAGCACTCGTTCACCAACATCCTGACCGGCCTCACTTGGGCCGTCGGCAACTTGTGCATGCTGATTTCGGCGGGCAACCCCCAGGTCGGCCAAACCGTGGCGACCACCCTTTCCCAAATGTGCGTCATTGTCGGCACTTTCTGCGGCATCTTCCTGCTGCATGAGCGCAAGAGTCACCAGCAGATGCGGCACATCGCTGTAGGTACACTGCTGATGGCCCTTGGCGGCATGATCATTGCTAACTTGTAGGCCGCATTCCTGTTGTTTGTCACGGCCACTACCGCTTCTCTATCGATGAACGCTGCGGCCATGAGCGTCATTTCGGCAAAAAAAGCCCACCTGGTGAGTGATTCACTAGGTGGGCTTTACTATAGGGAGGGGAAGAGAACATGCCAATCCAGCCTCAGTCAACTCAGACGAACAAGCCGGTTTGAGTCGATCAGAGTACCATGGTAATAAAAAACGATCCTCAGCTTCCTGGGGATCGCCAAATTGATTTTCGATCCAAGCACGCGAACAAAGTTCTCGCACCCGATGTGAACCAACACTCCTGCAAAAGTCTCCCCCAAGACTAATGCCTGTAACGTAATCATTATATCTATTCTGAAAAATATATCAAGAAAAACACGAAGAATGATTATTTGCCGGTTTTGATAATGTTTACCCCATTTATCAAGCCATTATAATAACATTCTCTTCTTTTTTCCGTATTGTCTTTCGCTTTGAGCTTAACTGATTCCCTATCAATGGCCAGTTGCTGTAGGAAGCCGCCTGATTCGATAACGGGCAGCCGCCACCGTCACTTCAAATCATCACGCCACTGACGTTCTGATCAATAATAATTTACATTATTTAACTTTTCGGGCATGCGCCCACACCTGCCAGCCTACCCAATTGGCCAGTTGCCGGCAGTTCTATCGTTTAATTTCCCAGCGATCATTTGAAACAGTCACTGCTTCAGCCTGACCTTTTTTCGGGTAAAACCGCAGCTTCTGTTGGCGCAGTTTTTTCTTACCGACTTTCACCCGCCACCGGGTAGGCGCAAGTTCCTTGAGGAGGTAAACCCCGCCTGGCAAATGTTCGATAAACACCTGACCGGTTTCATCCGACTTGACTTCGAGGACTTTGCCTTGCCTGTACAGTGGCTTGCCGTTTTTCTTGCAGAGCTGGTAAACCGCGCCTGAAACCGGATGTCCTTCAAGATCAACGCGATAAAACAAGAGATTGAAAACATGCCGTCTGAGCAGCAGCGTATGAATGCGGCGGCCCATCGCCCACGCCAGCACAAAGAGTGCCCCAATAGCCGCAAGTAAAATAGCGAGCTGCTGCCAACGCTCGCGCTGCTGCGACCCGGCGACATCATGTGCCACCGCGGGCGTGTATGGCACCCGATGCCCGGTGATCAAAAGCCGATGGCTGTTAATCATGTACGGTGTGCACGTGAGTAGCGTCGCCAGGTCCTTACCTGCTTCAATCCTGAGGACATCTGTATCATCCGGCTTCACAACTTGGATGCGGAAGACCTTGTAGGCTAAGTGTTTATCGAACACCTTCAGGACAAAGAGATCGCCTTTTTTTACCCTATTCAGGTCGGAGAACAGTCGCCGGTCGACCAAGCCCCGGTGTCCGGCGATGACCGTATGTGTGTTGGGGCCGCCAACCGGCATCGATGTGCCAGGCACAACGGCGGCGCCGACTTGCAGCGTGGCTTCCGTCAGGGTTTTAAACAGTGGCACCGTCAGTTTCAGCTTGGGAACAATGACATCCCCAATCATGTCATGCTTAAGGTCCACCGTTTGCTTTCGACTCAAACCCGAGAATGGATCGGCGTTCGCATGAATCCCACTTTTTTTCAGTGCTGCGTTGCGCCGCCTCATCGCCGCAAGCTGGTCATCGGCATTCTTCTGGTTTGCTCGCTGAGTCTGAGCCGCGCGATAGTTATCCAGCAGGTCGTTCAGCCCGCCCACGTAAAACGGGTATAAGGCAACCGCCGCACCAAAAATCAGGAACAGGAATGCGATGATTTGGGTGGCAAGATAGGCGCGTGGACGCTGTTTTCGCTTTGACATCGGGGCCTTCCTTCCTGTTTAATGCGAAAAAACGCCGCCTAAGCAGCGCTTTTTCGTCATTCTTGACGTTTTAGTATCAATCAGACTTCTTCGTGACGGCTGCCCTTCTTCAGGAAGAAGAAGGCACCACCCATGACTGCAAGCCCAATGACAATCAGGATGTAGATCCCCATCCCACCGGTGTGCGGCAAGATGCCCTTTGGTGTGTTGTTGATCTGCTGATCGGTAGGAATGCTGCCTACGTCAGAATAATCACTATCAGCGCTGACCGTAAACTTCGTCACTGGTGTGTCACTCAAGACGTAACCCTCTGGCGCTTTGGTTTCTGTCAGCGTGTAATCACCGAATGGCAGGCCTTGAATCTTTAGCAGGCCATCCTCGCCCGAGATGAACTTGGTTGCCTGATCCTTGTCATCCGTAAAGGTCACTGCAAGGGTGTCGGGGTCTTGCACAGCAAATTTCCCATCGCTGTTTTTGACTTCAAACTCCGCGCCTGTCAGACCCTTTTTACTGTTAACGTCTTGCTTCTTAAAGTCAGCTTCACCGATTTCAGGCTTTTGATGACTGTGAATGTCCGTCCCGGGATTGTTGCCAGGAGTCACGGTCAGCTGGTTGTCCAATGGCTGGCCAGCCGCGGCGTCCTTAGTAATAGTTGCATTGTAAGTCACATTAAGAGTTTTGCCGGCACCAGCCAGAACAGCTGGCGAGTAATCCTTGTCCATCAGTAAAGAAATCGAAAATCCTGTCGCTGAGGCAGTGAGCTTATAGTCCGTGTCTGCCTTTAATTCCGTATCACCTAGGGTCACCTTAATCGAATCAGTATCGATTGCTAGCCCTTTATCTGGCGTATCCTTAATATCAAACTTGTCGTATTTCGCCACTGAAAGATCTGCTGGGATGGCCGCTTTGATCGAGTAGTTCAGAACCGCACCGATTTGTGAGCTAAAGGTACCGTCCTTGTCTGGCGCGCCAGCATTGGTGATATCCTTTGTTGCTGTCTCTTGTTCAACGTTCTTGGGATACAGCTGGATATCCTTGTTAACCGTCGTCTTATCAGACTTGTACAGCGGCAGTGCCACAACGAGCGGCGTGGCCTGCTGAATGGTGGTCTGACCGGTCACCACGGAACTGGTTTCGACAAACAGGTAAACTGCATGGTGACCATCGATGGTCGCAGGCAGATCAGAGAACGTTGCTAACCCGTCCTGATCGGTCGTTTTAGTCTCCGCTTCCGCCTTAGTCGGTGTATCCGTGTCACCCTTGGCATCAGCGTCAGTATCGCTGGCAGCAGCCGCATTGACCGGCTTAGCGTATGCCGGGGCGCCGGCTGCGGCATCCTTTTGGATCGCCGCCTGCGCATCGGTCGTGGATTTGCCATTTTGCAATAATTGCTGATACTGATCGGTCACATCGTAAACGGCAAAGGTCGCCCCTTCGAGCGGCTTCCCGGCCTTTAACGCATCTGGTTCGGTCTCGCCATCGTTTTGAACCTCTGGCGAAACCGCATGATCAAACGCCAGCTTATGCAACGTGATGTTCACGGTGTCCGGTGTGTCAGCTGCGGCAACGGTCTGGACCCCCACGGCCGCCTGCAACACCAACGGTAAAATCAGTAACGCACTCGCTAAAAAGTGCTTTAACGTCCCTTTTTTCATTTGTTACACTCCCTACCTTGTCTTAAATGTCGTTTCCAGTAGTAAACAGTAAAGCCGATAATCAGTGATCCTAACAATGCCAAGCTTGCTTTCGCTTCCCCTGTCTGTGGGAGATGTCCCCAATAATGTGTCAAACGGGGCCCCGGGCCATTACCACCTGGGGTCTTCGGCGGGACAGCTTTAATTGGGTTGTAAATGCGCAGCTCAGTACGGCTTGCCTCACCACGTTGAACCCGATCGGCAAGCAGCGGCCTCAGTGCAACGCCGTTGACCGTGATCTGAGCCATGGTGTCCGCACGCGGAATGCTGAGCCTGATTTGCTGTGCTTGCCGAGTCAGTGCATAGCCCTTGGGTGCCTTCAGCTCCTGAACCACATAACTGCCAGGCGCCAGCGGAACCCCTTTCAACATGACCAACCCGTCTGCCTGCGAGTGCATCTTCAGCACCCGGTGATCGGCCAAGGGTGACTTGGTCTGAAGCCACCGCTGTGCGGTGGTCAGATACGCGCCCGCTCGGCGAACGGCAAAGATTGCCCCTTTTAGCGGCGCCGTTTCCCGGCCGGACCGCCCGTACTTGTAAAAGTACACCGCCCGCTGGACGCGCACCGCTTTCGTGACGATCGTGACGCCTTGCGCCTGATTCTCCTGCGGAAAACTCAGGACGATCGGCAGCGCCTTCTCATTCACGTTCAGGGCATTGGTTGGGTCAAAGCCCGGCGTGGTCTGAACAATCAAATAAGCGTTACCCCAGGCACCAGAAACGGCAAAGTGGGCTGATCCGCCGGCATCAGTTTCAACGTTGGCCACCGGTCGCAGATGTTGCTGCTTGATAAAGGCACCGATTGCCTGATCATCCTTTTGGCCCAGCGCTTCTGCCAGCCTTGAAACCGGCTCGCCGCGGACACTCCGCTCATGCGCCGTAGCCGTCATATCGTAAACGGTGAAGTGGGCAAACGCGCCGGGCCGGGTCGGCTGTCCTCTAGCGCTTTGCTGGTTCACCACGTGCTGAATCGTCACTTGGACATCCGTGGCGGCAGCCACCGGATGTCCGCGGCCAAAGGCCAGCATCAGTATGCCGAGAAGGAGCACAATCAGTGAGTTGATTTTTTTCATCATGCTTCCTCCCTTCGCTTTTGCACCCAGGACCAGGCGAAAAGAAGCACAGCAATCAACGCTGCCAAACCGCTAAGCAAAACGGCCTGCAGCGGCCCGGTCCCGCCAGTCGCGGGCAGCCGACCGCGCGGCGTATCGGTCACTGTGAGGGTGATCTGATTGCCTTGAGTCGAGATGTCAACATTGCCTTTGAAGTCACCATTCAAACTCACTGCATCACCCTGAATCGTGGCACTCCCAGTCAACGCATCATATCCACCAGGTGGGGTCGTTTCCTCCAAGGTGTACTGTTGATTTGCCGTTGACTGAAGCTGCTCATCAACCGCAGTGCCATCATCACCGGTGGTCAACGTCTTCGGTGCACCGGTAGTTGGGGTCAGGGTGAACACCGCACCCTTAAGCGCGGTGTGAGTGGCCTTGTCGTGCTTGATGATTTTTAAACTCAAGTACTTGTGGTCAGTCTTCACCACGTGCAGGAGCTGACCGCGATATTGATCAGACGCATCGACGTACAGGCCATCGACTGGTTTCCCATCTTCAGTTGGCGCGGTGGTGCCCAGGGCCTTGCCGGCACCGGTCAGCCACTTACCGTCCTTGGTCAATGTCACAGTCTGCGGCGTGGGATCAAGTTGATACCCGGTTGGCGGCGTCGTCTCAGTGATCTGGTACGTGCCTGGCGCAAGCGGCGCCGTCGCACCGGGTTTGATTGTCTTTTCGAAACCAGCGGGACCGGTGACGGTAAACGTGACACCATCAGTCAGCTCCTGGCCAGAATCGGCGTCAACCTTCTTCACCACCAAGCCGTATTGAGTGTTCGTGACGGTCGTCCCGTCAGTCGACTGCTGATAAGTGTCGGCAGCGTGGTCGGCGACCTTCGCGCCGGTTTCCTGAACGGTGTATGTCAGTTTGTGCCCGACTGCGTCTTCCATCGGGAGATCACCAATCGTGTGCTTCCAACTGGCCGGATCCTGCAGTTTGCCGGTAAGCGTCACCACATCCCCATAGGCCTTGCCTTCGTGCCCATCTTGATGCTGATAGAGCTGAAAACCGGCTTCACCCGCGGCATCCGCATCGGTGAGCGACTTCCACTTCTTCTGAATGGTGAGGCTGGTCGTCGGGATTTTCGTGTCCGTCGCAACGACATTACTTCCTGGAGTAGACTGAAAATTCAGATCCCAGCGATGACTGGTGTCACCAGTCTTCACACTTTTAGCAATGATTGAGCCGTACACGTGACCGCCAGTGTTGACCGTAATATTGGCGTCTGGCGCCAATATCGTACCCAGAAAATCATCATTGCCGATTGGAATCGTGGCGTCTTTCGGATAGCCATAAAAGTTCCACAAGACTTTGGCTTTACTGGAGTCCTTGAGATCATCCCCCGTGAGGCCCTGAAGCGAAATGTTCCCCGCCCGGCCAGAATCGATCTGGCTTGGATCGTAACCGGTGAAATCAACGTCGATGATCAGCGGCGTGGCGTCGGCGGCGTGGAAGTCACGCCCAGTAAAATCGATATGGCTCGCCGCCTCGCCGCCAACCGCATAAAGCTGCTTCCAACTTAGGTTGACATACGTCGCATCGGGAATTGACCCCGTCTCGACCTTTTTCGGCTCAGAATCCACGCGATACCCAGCGGGTGCAGTGGTCTCTACAAAGGAATAAGTCCCGGCTTTAGAAACAGACACATTGATCTGGCCTTGCTTATCGGTCAGGAATTTAGTGGGGTCACTCGTCTTATTCGCGTCATTGACCCAAAGATCGTCCTGACTTGAATCTAACGGCTTGCCCGCCGAATCAACCAGCCGGTAAACCGCGCCAGGAAGAAGGGCGCCATCCTCAGCCTGTTTCGTGAGCCGCAGTGGGTAGGGCACACTTTGTAAACTATCATCGCTAAGATCGATGCTTAGGAGGTTATCATTGGTTTTTTGATACGTTTTGCCCTTGTTGGCAAACAGTGCCGACACTGCCCGCAGCCGATCAAACTCTGTCTTAAAGTCAATATAGGGAGCCGCGTCAGTGTCCTGGTAAACCTCATTGGCCTTGAGCGTGTTGTTCTTGACCCCCGCAATGGCCACCGCATGACCGTTATCCGCAGATGTCAATGAGGTGGTCGGCCCGGTCACGAACTTTTGCGACCGGCCAGAGTCTAGGGCCGCGCTTTGAATGCCCTCGATGGTTTGCAGGTAATTGATTTCCTCGCCGTCAGGCTCGATCCCTTTTAGGCCCTGAGAAGTGCCAAAATCGTGCGTCCCGTTAAAACTTTGGGCGGCGACGTTGCCATCTTCCGAGGCCCCCAGGTCGGCATTCAGCGTAAAAATATGGAACCGTTGAGCAGCCCCAAGCACGTCATCTCGTCCCGCCTGATTATCCTGATAATAATCGCCCGCGGCCTGGGGGGCGATTCCATCACCGCGAGTCGTCACGGCAGGCAAATAAGCAAAATTACCCAAAGTCATCACAGCAACTAGGCACAAACGGATCAACCGAATGGTATTTCGCTTCCTCAATTTTCAAGTCAAGTGCAACGATGATAACGAATCCTTGATAGTGGTCT
>NZ_AYZJ01000022.1:0-78973 GCF_001436615.1 Lacticaseibacillus camelliae DSM 22697 = JCM 13995 | reverse complement strand
CGCGATTCGAAGTGCGAATCGTGATGCAGGGACGCCTGCGTTTTGGGCTAAAACCGTTTTGTGTCTCGGCCTCGTTTTTGCCAATGTGACACGGCGCGAACTCAGACTAAAGTCCAACTTGAAAGCCTAGGGATTCTGGTATAATAGAGCCAAGTTAGGTTATTGAAAGGAATGATTACATGCAAGAAGAACGGCGAGTGGTCAACGATTCGGGAATGACCAGATTCTTCAACAAGGTGTACTCGACAATGGGGCTGGGACTGCTGCTGACGGCAGTGATCTCGTATCTGCTCGGGACGGTTTTTCTGCCCCAGTACGTCGGCTTCATCAGCGCTCACCCCATCATGTTCTATGTGCTGCTGTTTCTGCCGATTCTTCTGTCGTTCGGGGTCAGCAGCCGGCGGGCACAGGCTAACGCGGCCTATGCGAGTCTGATGTTCTACCTAATCTCGGCCAGCTATGGGGTCACCTTTACGGTCATTCTGATGTCCTACCGGCAGTCGATCGTGGCCATTTCATTCTTGACGACGGCGGTGATTTTTCTCACGATGTCGATTGTCGGCCGCACGACCCAGAAAGATTTGAGTCGCGCCGGTTCAATGGCCTTCACCGCGCTGATTGGCGTGATCATCCTCAGCTTAGTGAATATGTTCATGCACTCCACTGGGTTGATGTACTTGATCAGTTACGCGATTTTGATCATCTTCATTGTGATGACCGCTTTTGATACCCAAAAGCTTAAGCAGATTTACCTGACCGCGGACAGCCGCGGCGGGTACACGGTCAACACCAACAGCCTGGCAGTTCAAGGGGCTTTGGCGCTGTACTTGGATTTCCTGAACATTTTCTTGGTCCTGTTGCAGTTGTTCGGTGGCAGTTCAAACAGAAACTAAGGTGCGAAGGACTGGCGTACTTAGGTCGATGGCTAGCCTAGCCCAGTGGATTGCTCGCAAGGCGAGCGAGCCGCTGGGCGTAGCTAGACACTCGGCCGTTGCCAGTCCGTAGCCCGATTTAACTAAGGTGTGCAGGCTAGTCTAGCTGTTCGGGCGTTGCCAAGCCGGAGCCCGATTGAGAAGAAGGTCTTGCCCTTGTGGTAAGGCCTTTTGTCTACCCAAAAATCCCTCAGCGGGTCTGCTATAATGAAAGGCAGAACAGGAGGCAGCTATGGCACAAGAAAAATTACTGCTGATCGACGGCAGCTCGCTCGCGTTTCGGGCGTTTTACGCGATGTACACCCAGATGGACCGCTTCACCAATAAGGACGGGATTCACACCAACGCGGTGATGACGTTCAATAACATGCTCGACAATGTGATGGATGAGTTCAAGCCCCAGCACGTGCTGGTTGCATTCGACAAAAGCGGGGGGACTTTCCGCACCAAAATGTTTGATGACTACAAGGGCCAGCGGCAAAAGGCGCCCTCAGAGTTCATCGAACAGTTGCCGTACATCCATGAACTGCTGGACGATCACGGCATTCGCCACTACGCGCTGCAGGATTACGAGGCCGATGATATCATCGGCACGCTTTCCCGCGAAGCCGAGGCCCGCGGTTGGCACACCGACATCATTACCGGCGACCGCGACCTCACGCAGCTGGCAACCGATAACGTGACCGTCCAGGTGACGCGCAAGGGCGTCGGCGAGCTGGAACCGTTCACGCCGGCCCACATTGAGGACACCATGGGTCTGAAGCCAAAGCAGATCATCGACCTCAAGGGCCTCATGGGCGACACCTCCGATAATTATCCCGGCGTCACCAAGGTCGGCGAGAAAACCGCGCTCAAGCTGCTTCACCAGTTCGGCTCGATCGATAATCTCTACAAGAACATCGATGACCTGAAGCCGAGCAAAATGAAGGAGAACCTGATCAACGACCACGACCAGGCCATCATGAGCCAAACGCTGGCGACCATCGATCAGGACGCCCCCATCGAAATTGGCCTGGATGATTTGGACTATAAGGGGCCGGACATCGAAAAGCTTCGCGACCTGTACACGCGGCTCGACATGCGCCAGGCGCTGAAAAAGCTGCCCGGAAATGAGGCGCAACAGCCCAAGAAGAATTTGCATTACGTGGTGCTGACCGACGCCAATTTGGGTCAGCTGCCTAAGACCAACCTGCCGGTCGCGTTTGAGATCGAAATGCTTGACGACAACTACCATGTGTCGCCGCAGATTGGTTTTTTCATTGGCACCAAGGACGAAACCTATGTCTCGACTGATGTGACCCTGCTGACACTTAAGCCGCTTTCGACTTGGTTGGCGGGCCACGAGCTGGCGGTGTTTGATGCCAAGCGCAATTTGGTGGCGGCTAACCGGCTGGATCTGCAGCTGCCTCACATCGGTTTTGATGTCCTGCTGGCGTCTTATTTGCTGAACCCGGATCAAAACAGCAACGACTTTGGTCAAATTGCCGAAGATCACGATTACACGCTGCCGCTGGATGCGGACGTTTACGGCAAGGGGGCTAAGCGCCAGGTCCCGGACGACGAGAAGTTGTTCACGCACTTTGCGGAAAAGGCCCAGGCGATATTGGCGCTGCGGCCGCACCTGCTCAAGGACCTTGATGACCAGGACCAAACCAAGCTGTTCGCCGACATGGAAATGCCGCTGGCCAAGGTGCTGGCCCGCATGGAAATCGCCGGCATCGTCCTGGATCAGCCTAAGCTGACGGAAATGGGCGACCAGTGGACCAGCACCATGCACGTGCTGGAAGAGAAGATATACGGTGAGGCCGGTTTGAAGTTCAACCTCAACTCGCCAAAGCAGCTGGGAGAGGTCCTGTTTGAAAAGCTTAACTTGCCGGTGATCAAAAAGACGAAGACGGGGTATTCGACCTCGGTCGATGTGCTGGAACAACTGAAATCTGCCAGCCCAATCGTCCAGGACATCCTGGACTACCGCACCGTGGCCAAGCTGCAGTCGACCTATGTGGCCGGCCTGCTCAAGGCCGTGCTGCCCGATGGCAAGATTCACACGCGCTACCTGCAGACGCTGACGGCGACGGGGCGCCTGTCATCCGTAGACCCGAACATGCAAAACATCCCGGCTCGCGACGAAGGCAAGCAGGTCCGCCAGGCCTTCGTGCCGAGCCAGCCGGGCTGGCAGATTTTCTCGTCGGATTACTCGCAGATCGAACTGCGCGTTTTGGCGCACATTTCCGGTGACAAGAATATGCAAGAGGCCTTCAAGGAGGACCGCGACATTCACGCGAACACCGCGATGAAGATTTTCGACCTGGATTCGCCGGATCAGGTCACGCCGGACATGCGCCGGCAGGCCAAGGCGACTAATTTCGGGATCGTTTACGGGATTTCCGACTTTGGGCTGGCCAAGAACATCGGGATCACGCGGCCGCAAGCCAAGGCGTTCATCGACGGCTACTTTGCCCAGTACCCTAAGGTCCACGACTACATGGATAACATGGTCAAAACGGCGCGCGAAAAGGGTTACGTGGAAACCTTATTCCACCGCCGCCGTTACCTGAACGACATCCACTCGCGCAACTTCAACCTGCGTCAGTTCGCCGAGCGCACCGCGATGAATACGCCAATTCAGGGCAGTGCGGCCGACATCATCAAGGTGGCCATGATCCGGATGCAGCAGATGCTGGATGAGCATCACTTGCAGTCGCGCATGCTGCTGCAGGTGCACGACGAACTGATTTTTGAGGGCCCAGCCGAGGAAATGGACCAGCTGGCGGCATTGGTCCCGAAGGTGATGGATTCAGCAGTGTCGCTGGACGTGCCGCTAAAGGTCGAAAGTCATTATGGCAACACCTGGTTTGACGCCAAATAAGAGTTGAGGAAGGGCTAGCAGATGCCGGAATTACCAGAAGTTGAAAATGTCCGCCTGGGGCTGACAAACCTGATTGTTGGCAAAACCGTTCAGAAGGTCACGACGGATTGGGAGAAGATCCTGATCGGCGGCGTGCTGCATTTTAATCAGCAGCTCAAAGGTGCGACCATTACGCGGATCGATCGGCGTGGCAAGTACCTGTTGATCCGTTTCGATAATGGGCTGACTCTGGTGTCCCACTTGCGCATGGAAGGCAAGTACCAGCTGGCTTTGAGGCAAGATGATCCTGCCCCGCGGTTTTGGCATGTGGGCATCGCGTTCACCGATGGCTCCCAGCTGCGCTACCTGGATATGCGCAAGTTTGGCCGCATGCAGCTGGTCCAAACCGGCACCGAGGAAATCGTTGTGCCCGGCCTGGCCAAGATGGGGCCTGAGCCGACGCCGGCAACATTTGACGCCGAGGCGTTTTATCAGACCATTCATAAGCGCAAGGCGCCCATTAAATCGGTGATTCTGGATCAAAGCGTGGTGGCCGGTGTCGGCAACATCTACGCCGACGAAAGTCTCTGGCTCAGCCGGCTGCACCCGGCCCAGCCGGCTTCGACCATCACCAAGAAAGAGGCGCGGCTGCTGCATGATAACATCATTGCGGAGCTGCAAAAGGCGATCCGGCTCGGCGGCACTAGCGTTCACTCGTTTGTGGACGCGACCGGGCAGCGTGGCGCCATGCAGGATCAGCTGCACGTCTATGACCGGGAAGGCACGCCGTGTGACCGGTGCAAGACGACCATTGTCAAAATTAAGGTGGGTCAGCGCGGGACCCATTTTTGCCCACATTGTCAGAAACTGAGGAAGCGTAAGGTAAGATGACGTATTTGTTAGGATTGACCGGCGGTATTGCGACGGGCAAAAGCACCGTTGCGGCCGAATTTCGTAAGTTGGGCTGCCCGGTGGTCGACGCCGACGAGGTCGCGCGTGAGGTGGTTGAGCCCGGGCGGCCGGCGCTGAAGAAAATTGCGGCGGCGTTTGGGGCGCGGGTCCTGCGCGCGGACGGGTCGCTTGACCGCAAGGCGCTGGGGGACATTGTGTTTAATAATCCTGACCAGTTGGCTCAGCTGAACGCCATCGATCACCCGTACCTGCGCGATGCAATCAACGATGCGCTGGCGGCGGCCAAAGCCACCGGGGCTAGGGTCGTCGTCGGCGAGATTCCGTTGCTCTACGAGACCCATTACGAAACAGGCTTTGACGGGGTGGCGGTGGTGACCCTGCCGCCGAACATGCAGCTGGAGCGGCTTATGGCCCGCGATGGCCTGACGCAGGCGCAGGCGCAGGCGCGCATCAATGCCCAAATGCCACTGGCTGACAAGATCGCCAAAGCAGATTTTCTGATCGATAACTCTCAGGGACCGGCCGCCCGCAAGGCCCAGGTCGCGGACCTGTTGGGGCAGCTGGCCCGGTGATTGTCAGGGTGCCTCGTGGTATAATGTAGTATCAAAATGAAGAAGGTGTGCCTTTGCTCTGCCCACATTGTCATCATAATAGTTCCCGGGTCGTTGACTCCCGGCCCACAGACGGTGGTCGCGCGATTCGGCGCCGCCGCGAGTGTGAAAACTGCGGCTTTCGCTTCACCACGTTTGAGCGGGTCGAGCAGACGCCGCTGCTGGTGATCAAAAAGAACGGCACGCGCGAGGAGTTCAGTCGTGAGAAGATCCTGAAGGGCCTGATCCGTGCGGCCGAAAAGCGTCCGGTCACGATGGAACAAATGCAGAAGATCGTCGAAAACGTGGAGAACAAGCTGCGCGCGATTGGGGAAAATGAGGTCTCCAGTCAACAGATTGGCGAGTACGTGATGAAACAACTTGCCGAGGTCGACGACGTGGCCTACATTCGCTTTGCCTCAGTCTACCGGCAGTTCAAGGACATGTCAGTGTTCATGCAGGAGCTGCAGGACATGATGAAGCGGGAAAAAGATCAAGATAAGTAATTAAAAGTGGGTGTGGGGCAACCGACGCCACTTTTTTGAGTCAGGAGGGGACAGCATTGGCGCGACCGAGCAATTACATGGCGCAGGACGACTTTATCGTCGTTCAGGCGACTTATTTCAGCGATCAGGATCAGGACGTGGTCGTCCACCTTTACCAGCCGCTGATCGGTCCGGTCGCGCTGGCGCTTTACCTGAGCCTCTGGAACGATTCGCACCGGCAACCGGCCGCCGCCGATCGGCGAAAACAGACGGCGCTGATGGACCTTTTGGGCGTCGATCTCGACACGCTGTATTCTGCCCGCATTAGGCTGGAGGCCCTGGGGCTGATGAAAACCTACACGTCGACGGATGCCGGTGGGCGCTACTGGGCGTACGAGCTGTACCGACCGGTGGCGGCCGACCGGTTTTTCCAGGACGACACGCTGAGTCTGCTGCTCTTTGATCGCGTGGGGGATGGGCGATTTGCGCAACTGGCGAATCGGTACGCAATTCACACCGTGCGCGCCCAAAGCTGGCAGGATGTGTCTGCCAGCTTGCTCGATGTCTTCGAGCTGACATCAGTGGTCCCGACTGCTGGCACCAAAAGCGCTAAGCAAACCGTGGCGCCAAAGCCGCTGCCTGAGGTGACTTTGAGCGATGGCGCCGGGTACGATTGGGATTTGCTTGAGCAGCTTACGGCAAAAGGTGGGTTGCGCTCAGGCCAGCTAGGTCAGCACCGGGCGGCCTTAGCCCAGATGGCCACCTTTTACGGGCTGACCCCGCCGGTGTTTGCCCGGTTCATCCAGCAGGCGACCAACCGGGCGACCGGTGAGTTGAGCCTGCGCGCACTGAGGCAAATCGTCGAGCAGACTTATCAAAAGCAGGCGCCGCACCTCAAGCCGAAAGGCACTGCCAGTGCGTCAAGTGCGTCCAGCGCAGACGCTCAGCCCCAGGGCAGGCAGTCCCTGTCAGCCAGCGAGCAGGCGCTGATCCAGCGCGCGCAGGCAACGCCGCCACGGGAATTTTTGGAAGAGGCCAAGCACCGCAAAAACGCCCAGCTCTTTGTGGCGCCGAATGAGCTGCAGGCCGTGCGCAAGCTGGCGGCGCGGAATGTGTTCGACAATGCGACCATCAATATTTTGATCGATTACATTCTGCAAAACTATGACAGCGTCAATCAGGCCCTGCTGGACGCAATCGCCAATCGCTGGCTGGCCGTTGGCGTCGACAGTCCGGCGCGGGCACTGCAAGCCATCAAGGATTACCAGCAAAAGCCGCGTCAGTCGCGTAGGCGGCAGGCACAGCCGGCGCGCCAGGAGGCGAAGCCGGACTGGTTAGATAAGCCTTATGAGGCAAATAGTGCAGATGAGGATCCCGCGCTAGCCGCTGAGATTGCCAAGAAACGAGCAAAGTTACGCGCACTGAGGGAGGAAAAGACCGATGAAACCCATGAAGGATGAACTGGCCAAGATTATGGATCGGCGCCAGTTGACTAGTGAGTACCGCAAAATGGTGCAGGACGCGGTCGCAGATCCTGACGTTCAGACCTTTTTAAGCGCCAATCAAGGCAAGCTGGCTTCCGATGCGGTGGTTCGCGGCGCCGCCAAAATTTACGAGTTCGTGACCGCTCGGGATCGTTTGGCGGCCGGAGACCCTTTGATTGCGCCAGGTTACCAACCTCAGCTAGTGGTCTCAAATGGGCTGATCGACATTACGTACGTCGCAACGCCTGAGAAGATTGCCCAGGATGCTTTGGCAGCCAAATCCCGGTTGATCACTGCTTTAAATATGCCTAAAGCAATTAAGAATGCGGACATTGATACCTATGATGAAAAGGACAGGGGTCAGGCCCTTTCTGCGGCACTGGATTTCACTACCGGAATGGCGGAGGCCCCAGATGATTTTCACAAGGGGTTGTACCTGACCGGGCCTTTCGGCGTTGGGAAAACTTTTCTACTCGGTGCGATTGCCAATGATTTGGCGAAGCACGGTATCGCTTCGACGCTGTTGCACTACCCGACCTTCGCTGTGGAAATGAAGGACGCGATTACTGATAATTCCGTACTGGCCAAAACGGACGGCATCAAAAAGGCCAAGGTGCTGATGATCGACGATATCGGCGCTGAGGCCTGGAGCGCCTGGGTCCGCGATGAGGTGCTCGCCGTGATCTTGCAGTACCGGATGCAGGAGGAGCTGCCGACGCTGTTCACGTCGAACAAAAATATGCAGGAGCTGACGGCGTTCCTGTCCGGCAGTGAAACAGGCAAGGCGGACGAGCCGGTCAAGGCGCAGCGCATTATGGAACGCGTGCGGTTTTTGGCCAAGGAAATCACCGTTGGCGGGCCGGACCGGCGCAATGTTTAAGCTGGCAGATGCACACCAGTGCACAATTCGTGAACTTTTTGCCGCATAAGCCTTGCACCCTGAAGTGGGCTGTGGTTTAATCTAAGTATCAAAGACGGAAGCAAAAAGGAAGTCCCACCCAGAGAGCCCAGGCACAGCTGAAAGCCGAGCATCGACGTCCGCACCACTTTCCGAGATTGGCCGTTATGGCCCCCGCAGCGCAGGTTACGCGCAACGAGTGGAAAGCAGTGCTTTCAAATCGGGTGGAACCGCGAGCAAAATCGTCCCGAGTGTCAAATGACACTCGAGGCGATTTTTTGTTTCCGAAAAAAGGAGAATGGGTATGTCAATCAAGATCACGTTACCAGATAACAGCATCAAAGAATTTGACGCCGGCGTTTCGACGCTGGACGTTGCCAAAAGCATTGCCAACAGTCTGGCCAAAAAGGCCGTTGCCGGAAAATACAACGGTCAGCTCATTGGGCTGAACGATGCGCTTTCGGCCGATGGCAGTTTGGAAATCATCACCAAGGACTCTGATGAAGGGTTGAACGTTTTGCGCCAGACGGGCGCGTTCGTGCTGGCTGCGGCCATCAAAGCCCTGCACCCGGAAGTGCGGCTGGGCGAAGGCGAAGCTGCCGATGACGGCTTCTACTACGACACTGACCGCGAAGACGGCCAGCTGACCATCGATCAGCTGCCGGCGATCGATGCAAAGATGAAGGAAATCATCAAGGCCAACGCGCCGATTGAAAAGATCAGCATGAGCAAGGCCGATGCGAAAAAGGCCTTCGCCGATGAGCCGTACAAGGTGCAGCTGATTGACGAGATCAAAGGCGATGAGGTCAACGGTTTCAAGCTCGGCGATTTCTGCGACTTTGAGGAAAGCGTGCTGCTGCCAAACCTCAAAGACCTCAAGCACTTCAAGCTGTTGTCTGTTGCCGGTGCCTACTGGCAAGGCAAGTCATCCAACCCGATGCTGCAGCGGATCTACGCGACGGCTTACTACAAGGAAGCTGATCTGGAAGAAGACGGCAAGCGCCGCCAGGAAGCCAAGGAGCGCGACCACCGCGTGATCGGCCGTGACCTGGACCTGTTCTTTGTCGATCCTAAGGTCGGGGCCGGCCTGCCATACTGGATGCCAAAAGGCGCGACCATTCGGCGCATCATCGAGCGCTACATCATCGACAAGGAAATCGCCGATGGCTACGAGCATGTTTACACGCCAGTTCTGATGAACCTGGATGCCTACAAGACCTCCGGCCACTGGGACCACTACCGCGATGACATGTTCCCACCGATGGACATGGGCGACGGCGAAATGCTGGAGCTGCGGCCGATGAACTGCCCAAGCCACATTCAGATCTTCAAGCACCACATCCGCTCGTATCGTGAGCTGCCGCTGCGCATCGCTGAACTGGGCATGATGCACCGTTATGAAAAGTCCGGCGCCTTGTCCGGTTTGCAGCGCGTGCGGGAAATGACCCTGAACGACGGCCACACGTTCGTCGCGCTGGATCAGGTCCAAGACGAGTTCAAGAAGATCTTGAAGTTGATCATGGCCGTTTATGAGGACTTCAACATTTCTGACTACACCTTCCGCTTGTCCTACCGCGATCCGAAAAACACCGCGAAGTACTTTGACGATGATGAAATGTGGACCCGCAGTCAGAGCATGCTGAAGGGCGCCATGGACGACCTGGGTCTGGATTACTACGAGGCTGAAGGGGAAGCCGCATTCTACGGCCCTAAGCTGGACATCCAAACCAAGACGGCGCTGGGCAATGAAGAAACCATGTCGACCATCCAGCTGGACTTCATGCTGCCAGAGCGGTTCGACCTGAGCTACGTCGGCGCCGACGGTGAGAACCACCGGCCGGTCATGATCCACCGCGGCATCGTGGGCACCATGGAGCGCTTCATCGCCTACCTGACAGAAATTTACAAGGGTGCCTTCCCAACCTGGTTGGCGCCAACGCAGATCGAACTGATCCCAGTATCCCTGGATCAGCACATGGACTACGCCAAGCTGCTCAAAGACAAGATGCTCAAGGCCGGCCTGCGGGTCGAGCTCGACAGCCGCAATGAGCAAATGGGCTACAAGATCCGCGAAGCCCAAACCCAGAAGATTCCATACACGGTCGTGGTTGGGGACAAGGAAGTTGATTCCGCTGCCGTCTCTGTTCGCCGCTATGGAGAATCGGCTGGCGAGGAAATGCCGGCTAACTTGTTCATCGAGTCCGTTGAGGCGGAGATCAAGAACTACAGCCGTGACGGCAAGCACAAGCGCGGCGAGGGCCAGGCGCAGCTGGACAAGTAATGAGCGTTTTTCTGAAAAGGGGCAACCTGCCTCTTTTCTTTTTGCCCCAAATGCCGGGTTACGTCGCGCGGCTGCGGGGCAGAAAAGCTTGACGCTCAAGGCCAGTGCGTGTATGATTAGAAAGTTGAGAAAAAGCAGAAGTTCCCGCTTCTCACCCAAGCCTTTGGCCTCTAGGTAAATGATCGGTAGATAATCGACGGCGGGCACATTCTGTGTCTGTCGTTTTTTTGCTTTTCTCGAAATTAATTCGGAGGTGAATTGCCATAGCACGAGATATGATGGTCAACGATGGGATCCGCGCCCGCGAAGTCCGCTTGATCGACCAACATGGTGAACAACTAGGCGTCAAGAGCACTAGCGAGGCGATGGAACTTGCATCGACGGCAAACCTGGACTTAGTTCTGGTTTCGCCGACTGCCAAGCCGCCAGTTGCCCGCATTATGGATTTCGGCAAATTCCGGTTCGAGCTGCAGAAGAAGCAGCGCGAAGCACGCAAGAAGCAAAAAACCATCAGCATCAAAGAAATTCGGTTGAGCCCGACGATCGGCGAAGCTGATTTCAACACTCGTCTGAAGAACGCGCAGAAGTTCCTGGAAAAAGGGGACAAGGTTAAGGTTTCTGTGCGGTTCCGAGGCCGGGCGATCACCCACAAGGACTTGGGTCGAAAAGTCCTAGAACAAATGGCCGACGCGTTGAAAGACATCGCGAACGTGGAGGTTCGTCCCAAGATGGATGGCCGTTTCATGTTCCTGATGCTCACACCAAAGCCAGATCAGAAGAATCAGTAATTGATTCTTCAACATACGTATTAGGAGGAAAATCGTCATGCCAAAATTCAAGACACACCGCGCTTCTGCTAAGCGCTTCAAGAAAACTGCTAGTGGCGCTTTGAAGCGGGGCCACGCATACACCAGTCACCGGTTCCACGGTAAGACTAAGAAGCAGCGTCGTCAGCTGCGCAAGTCAGGTTTGGTATCCCACTCAGATATGAAGCGGATCCGCCAGATGATGAGTCAGATGAAGTAATTGTGCCTGTGGCCTGATGGCCCTCGCACTGATCGTTTTCGCTTTATTTTTTGAGGAGGAATTAACATGGCACGTGTAAAAGGTGGAACAGTTACTCGTAAGCGTCGTAAGAAGATCCTGAAGCTCGCCAAGGGCTATCGTGGGTCAAAGCACCTGCTGTTCAAGGCAGCAAGTGCGCAGGTCATGGTTTCGTACCGGTACGCCTTCCGCGACCGCCGCGCAACCAAGCGCAACTATCGCTCCCTGTGGATTGCCCGGATCAACGCTGCGGCGCGGATCAACGATATTTCCTACAGCAAGCTGATGCACGGTTTGAAGGTCGCAAACGTTGACATGAACCGTAAGATGCTTGCGGACATCGCCGTTTCCGATCCTGATGGCTTTGCTGCCTTGGCAGCAACCGCCAAGAAAGCTTTGGCATAAGGCAATAAAAAAATCGGCCCTCATCGGGGCCGATTTTTGATTGACGGGCCAACCGCATTAAACCGTGGTGTCAGCTTCTCTCAAACGAGTGATGCACCCACGATCGAGTCTGCGGTTTAATCAAGTTTCGTCAAGCGATACGCGCAGTTGGGAAAGCCCTTCGCCAGGTGATCAATTTTGGCGAAGGGTTTTCTTTATTCCGGTGAGGCTTCAGTCATCACGACCAGCTTGCCGGCGGGGTGGTGGCATTCCAGCAGGCGGTGGCCCTCCTGCACCCCAGCCACTGAAAACGGCAGCGCCTTGGCAATGCGCACCGAGAAACCGGGCGCTTGGGCCAGGGCCGTGAGGATCGGAAACGCGGCCTCAGGTTTTGCCTGGGAGCGGTCGCCGAGTTGAACCAGCTCGAGGCACTTGCCGTCCGTCTTCGGCTTCGCATCGGCAGTGGTCAACAGGGTCCCGCCAGGACGCGTGAGCTGCGGCCCGGCGCCGTAATCTTGGCCGCCGCGGACTGCGTTGACCGTGGCGTCCGCCTGATTTTTGAACTTGGCGCCAACGTCTTCCTGATCGTACAGTCCGATTTCATCAGCGCCCAGTTGAGCCAGATAATCCGCATTGCGGGCACTGGCGGTGGCGATCACGTGCAGGTGCTGCGCCTTAGCCAGCTGGACGACCAGTGCCCCGACGCCGCCGCTGGCGCCTTCAACGGCCAACGTTTGCCCAGGCTCAAGCGCCAGCGCCTGGAGAATCGTCACCGCGGATAGGCCGACTTGCGGCAGTGCGGCGGCTTCGGGCAGGCTGAGCGCGGCCGGCTTTTTCGTGAGTTTGCCGATGCTGGCGGTGACAAACTCGCTGTAGCCGCCAATGGGCCGGTAGTTGATGACGACATCACCCAGGGCGAAGGCTGAGACCCCGGCGCCGAGCGCAGTCACGCGGCCGACGACATCAGTACCTGGGACGATTGGCCACTTCAGCTTGCGAAAAGCGGCCTGCTCACCGCGGCGCAGCGACGCGTCGTAAGGATTGAGCCCAAACCCGAGTACCTGGAGCTGGACCTGGCCCGCTTTGGGCAGGGGCACTGCGGCCTTCAGTGCGGTCAAGACGGTCGGGTCACCATAATGGTCAAAACCAAAGCGAATCACGACTATTCCTCCTTTAGTCGGCCGGAGTCGGCGAGCCACTGCTTGGCGGCGCGCAGTTCGGCGAGGTTAAGATTGTGCTGCTCCTCATGGGTGAAGGTGGTCAAGGCGCCGCGTGCCGCCCGGATCTGGCCCTGCAAGGCAGCAAACGCGGCGCTGGAGACAATGGGGTCGGCGGTGCCAAACGAGGCCCAAACTAAGGTGTGCGGCGCCAGTTTTGGCTGCTCGACTGACCCCAGTGTCTTGGGGTGAAACAGCAAGGCGGTTTTGAAGGGCAGCGTCCGGGTCATCATGGCCCGAATCGCAAGGTTGCCGCCGTTGGAGTAGCCGACGATGATCATGCGGGCGGCGTTCAGTTGATATTTTCGGGTCAGCCTCGATACGGTATCAAACAGCCAGGTCGTTTCGGCCGTCAGGTTTGCGAAGTCGGCGGAGCCATTGGCAAAATCGCGGAAAAAACGCGGCTCACCGGCTTGAATTTCACGCCCGCGAATCGACAGCTGCGGCGCGCTTGGGGCAATGAAGCGGCCGATGGGGAGCAAGTCGCGCTCGGTCCCGCCATTGCCATGAAGCAGCAGTAGTGGCGCAAGCGCGCGGTCACCGTCCACAAATTGATAATGCAGGGTCATGGCTACCTCCTGAGTTGCAGCAGAGGCCAAAACGGCCGCCGTGAAAGCGCGGCAGTGCGCATCGGCTTTAAGGCCAGCGTACCGCTTTGGGCGGGCGAATGCGACGATTTTGGCTCGCCGCCGCTTGACAATGTGTGTTCAGACGTGAATAATCCTTGAAGCCGCAGTCAAGTTTGCGCGCAGACCGAGGTTTAGGCTTGGCACGTGTTATAATAAAAAGAACTATGAAATAGAGGAGGCCGCTTGTGGCAGTGTTTGAACCCACCTGGCTAGTCAAAGCCATCTACAACTTAACGCCGGCGCAGCTGAAGCGCCAAGGCATCGCGGCCGTGTTGACCGATTTGGACAACACGCTGATTGCCTGGAATAATCCTGATGGGACGCAGCAGTTGCACGATTGGCTGCAGGAGATGAAACAGGCGGGGATCACCGTCATGGTGGTGTCCAACAACAACCACGATCGGATCAGTCGGGCCTTGGCCAGGCTGGATCTGCCGTTTGTCGCTAGGGCGCTCAAACCGTTTCCGGTCGGCATCAACCGCGCCGTGCGTCAGCTGGGCCTTTCGAAGCACGCCGTGGTCATGGTTGGCGATCAACTGCTGACGGACATCGCCGCTGGCAACGCGGCGAATGTGCGCACTGTGTTGGTGCAGCCACTGGTGGAAACAGACGCCTGGAATACCCGGATCAACCGGTTTTTTGAGGGCTTTGTCCTGCATCGCATGAAGAAGAATAATCAGCTTAATTTTACGGAGGAATTGAATGACAAACACTGATGAGCCGCTGTATTGTATCGGCTGCGGGGCCCGCTTGCAAAGCACGGACCCCAAAGCGGCAGGCTTTCTGCCGGCAAGCTCACTTGATAAGGCGCGCGCTGGGGAAGAAGTCTACTGCCAGCGCTGTTTTCGGTTGCGCCACTACAATGAAGTCGCGCCGGTGTCACTGACGGACGACGATTTTTTGCGCCTATTAAATGCTTTGGGTGAAAGCGACGCGCTGATCGTGAACGTCGTCGATATTTTTGACTTTAACGGCAGCGTCATTCCCGGTTTGCACCGCTTTGTCGGCGACAATCCGGTGATCCTGGTCGGCAACAAGGCCGATGTCCTGCCTAAGTCGATCAACCCGCGCAAGGTCACGAACTGGCTGACTCAAGCCGCTCACGCCCAAGGGCTGCGGCCGGTGGCAACAGTGCTGACCTCAGCGAAGAAAGGGCATAACCTGGACGCGCTGCTGGATCTGATCGAGCAGTACCGCGAGCATCGCGATGTTTACGTGGTCGGGGTGACCAACACCGGGAAATCCACGCTGATCAATCGCATCATCAAAGACGAAAACGGCATGGCGGACCTGATCACGACCTCGCGCTTTCCTGGGACCACGCTGGATCGCATTCAGATTCCGCTGGACGATGGGCACTTCCTGATCGACACGCCCGGCATCATCCACCGCCGGCAGATGGCCCATTTTCTCAACCCGAAGGACCTGAAGCTGGTGTCCCCAAGCAAGCCAATCCGGCCAACCGTTTATCAGCTCAATCCCGGCCAAACCGTCTTCTTCGCCGGGCTTGCCCGGTTTGACTACCTGCGCGGGCCGAAAGCCGGGTTTACCATTTACGCCGATAATCAGCTGCTGCTGCACCGGACCAAGCTGGAAAACGCCGACGACTTTTACGAAAAGCACCGCGGCGGGTTGTTGGCGCCGCCGCGCGCGGAAGACTTAGCCGCTTTTCCCAAACTCGTGCGCTTTGAGTTCACGCCCAAAGAGGCGTCAGACCTTGTGATCGCGGGCTTGGGCTGGGTCGTGGTCCCAGCCGGCGTCACCGTGGCCGGCTGGGCGCCGGATGGCGTCGATGTGTTGTTACGAAAGGCATTGATTTAGGAGAATGAGCATGCTTACTGGAAAACAGAAACGTTTTTTGCGCGGTCGGGCCAACCGGCTGCGCCCCGTTGCCACCTTGGGCAAAAACGGCCTGTCGGACCAATTTGTCGACAGTGTCGCCAAGGCCCTGGAGGCCCGCGAACTGGTCAAGGTCTCGCTTTTACCGACCGCGGAAGAGACGCCGGCTGAGGTGGGGGCTTTTCTCAGCCGCACCATCGGCGGGGCGCAGGTCGCGCAGACCATGGGCCGCACGGTGCTGATGTACCGCAAGGCAACCCAGGAAGCGCACCGCAAGTTGTCAGACAAAGTGGCCAAACTGGGGAAGTAAGCGCATGGGGAGCAAAAGCAAGACAACGACCCTGACCCAGCCGGTGATCACCGAGGAAGTGTCCGAGCAGATCCTTGGCCCGCGGCGCAAACAGATCGGGATCCTCGGCGGGACGTTTAACCCGGTGCACATTGGCCATCTGATCATGGCGGAGGCGGTCGGGACGACCCTCGGCCTGCAAAAGGTGCTGTTCATGCCAGATAACCAGCCGCCGCATGTCGACCACAAGGACGCGATCCCGGTCGGCAAGCGGGTGACCATGCTGCAGGCGGCGATCCACGATAATCCGCTGTTTGACCTTGAGCTCGCTGAGGTCAAGCGCGGCGGGGTCAGTTACACCATCGACACGATGCGCGCGCTCAAAAAGGCGCATCCCGACACCGATTACTACTTCATTATCGGTGCGGACATGGTGGCTTACCTGCCCAAGTGGCGGGACGTGGATAAGCTCCTGAAGCTGGTTCATTTCGTTGGGGTGAAGCGGCGCGGTTTTGCCCCGGCCTCACCGTATCCCATCACCTGGGTC
Source organism: Lacticaseibacillus camelliae DSM 22697 = JCM 13995 (assembly GCF_001436615.1). Taxonomy (NCBI): domain Bacteria; kingdom Bacillati; phylum Bacillota; class Bacilli; order Lactobacillales; family Lactobacillaceae; genus Lacticaseibacillus; species Lacticaseibacillus camelliae. The sequence goes on along the minus strand of NZ_AYZJ01000022.1, from coordinate 62,594 downwards.
GACGCGCCCCTCATCGATGTGTCGTCCAGCGAAATCCGCACGCGGGTGCAAACGGGCCAGAGTATTCGCTACCTGGTCCCGGATTGCGTCCGCGCCTACATTGAGAAAGAGGGCTTGTACCGTGAGTGATTATGAATACCCGGCGACCTTGACGCACGACCTGAACCGGACCGAGCTGCTGAACCACCTGCAAAATCGCCTTGACGATGCGCGCTTCCAGCACTGTCTACGCGTTGAGAAAACGGCCCGAGAACTGGCCAAGCGTTTCGGCGCCGATGTGGACCGCGCCGGGCTGGCCGGCCTGTTTCACGACTACGCCAAGCAGATCCCTGTCGCAGATTACAAGCGCGTGATCATGGAGGACGGGTTTGACCCGGACCTTTTGAATTACGGGCGCGGCGTCTGGCACGGTTTGGTTGGCACGTGGTTCATTCAAACCGAGGTCGGCATCACGGATAAGCTGGTGCTGCAGGCCATCGAGCGCCACACCACCGGTGACCCCGACATGACGCTGCTGGACCAGATCATTTTCGTCGCCGACTTCATTGAGCCGGCCCGGACGCTGGACGCGGAGGTGGCGGCACGCAAGGCGGCAGCGACCGACATGCGCCAGGCCAGCTTCATCGAACTGAAAAACACCCTGCAGTACTTGATCGCAGAGAACAAGATCGTTTATCCGAAAACATTACTGACTTACAACGCATTTATTCCTAGGGAGGGATAATTCTGGACTCGAAAGCATTACTAGAAACCGCCGTTCGGGCGGCTGATGACAAACGCGCCGAAGATATCGTCGCGCTGGATATGACCGAAGTCTCACTGCTCGCAGATTATTTCATGATCGTCAGCGGCGGGACCACCCGTCAGGTGCAGGCGATCGTCGACGACGTTGAGGAAAAGGTGAAAGCCGCCGGTGGCCCGGAGCCGCGGATCGAAGGCAACAAGGATTCCAAGTGGATCCTCATGGACTTTGGCGACGTGGTCGTGGACGTCTTTACGCCGGAGGAACGTGCCTTTTATAACTTGGAAAAATTGTGGAACGAGGCGCCGCTGGTCGATGTGAAAGACTGGGTCAAGGCATGATCTACTCGACCTTTGCCGAAGTCTACGACACCCTGATGGACGATTCACTTTACCTGAAGTGGCGCGATTACGTGCTCGCCCGGGTCAAGCCGCACGGGCAGCGCTTATTGGAGCTGGCCGGCGGGTCGGGGAGCTTAGCCCTTTTATTGAAGCAGGCTGGCTTTGACGTGGCCGTGTTTGATCTGTCCAGCGAGATGCTGGCACTGGCGGAGGCCAAGGCCGAGCAGGCCAAAGTCGACTTGCCGCTGATCCAAGGCGACATGCAGGATCTCAGTGCGCTGCCGAAGTGTGACGTCGTGACCTGCTTTGACGACTCGATTTGCTACATGAAGGACCTGGCCGCCGTTCAAGCCGTGTTCACCCAAGTGGCGGCGCGGCTGCCGGCAGGCGGGGACTTTTTCTTCGACGCGCATTCGCTGCATCAAATGGATGACCTGTTCCCGGGGTACATGTACAATTACCAAACCGAGGACTACGCGTTCATGTGGCACAGCTACGAAGGTGAGGTCCCGCACTCAGTTGAGCACGACCTGACGTTTTTCGTCTATGATGAAAAACTCGACGCCTACCACCCGATGATCGAAACCCATAAGGAGCGGACTTATTCGCTTGAGGCTTTCAAGCAGGCGCTTGCTTCAGCCGGTTTTGTGCAGGTCGAAGTCACCGCAGAGTTTGGCGAGCAGCCGGTGAATGACAAAAGCACGCGTTGGTTCTTTCACGCGAAGAAGGGATAATGATGCAAGCCGTTGGCATGATCGCCGAATTTAACCCGCTGCACAATGGCCACGTCTACGCAATGCGGCAGGCGCGGCAGTTGAGCAAAGCCGATGTGGTCGTGGTGCTGATGGCGGGCAATTATGTCCAGCGCGGCGAGCCGGCCGTGGTGGATAAATGGGCGCGGGCCAAGGCCGCCTTAGCCAGCGGCGCCGACTTGGTCGTAGAGCTGCCGACCACCGACGCGGTCCAGGCGGCGGACGGGTTTGCGACCGGCGCGTTGACCCTTCTGGGTGCACTTCAGGTGTCGACGTTGGCGTTTGGCACGGAGGCCCCGGACTTGGACTACGCGGCACTGGCAGCACGCGTTGCCGCCGCGCCGCCTAAAAGCAGTCTGTTTCAGGATCACACCCAGACCTACGCGACCCAGCTTAATCAGTACTATCAGCAAACCGCTGGCGTCAGTCTGGATGCGCCCAATCTCTTGCTGGGCCTGAGTTATGCCCAGGCCAACCGACAGCTCAGCGAACCTTTGCGGCTGCTGCCGTTTGCCCGGCAAGGCGCGGCCCATGACGCAGCCGGCGTCAGCGCTGGTGGCGCCAGCGCCAGTGCGATTAGGTCCGCACTAGCGCAGGGTCAGGACGTGACAGCGGTGGTGCCGGCGGCGATGCAAGCAGGGCTTATCGCCGCCCGTCATCAGAGCTGGGCGGATCTGTTTCCGCTGCTTCGCTACCGGCTGCAGACCGCCGACCTAGCCGCGTTGCGCGGCATCTACACGATGTCCGAGGGCCTCGAGTTTCGGCTGACTGAGCAGCTGGCGGCGGCCCCGGATTTTCACGCGTTCCTGCACCAGATCAAATCTAAGCGTTACACCTATGCGCGAATGCGGCGGCTTTGCCTGTATGTGGTCCTAAACCTGACCGCTGAGGCGATGGCGGATGCCCGGCAGCACCGCTTCCTGCACGTGCTTGGCTTCACTGCAGCCGGGCGAAAGTACCTGCACCAAGTGAAAAAAACGCTGCCGCTGCCACTAATCACCAAAGTGTCGGCGGCGATGCTGGCGCCTGGCGGCATCATGCAGTGGCAGCACCGCTGCGATCAGCTGATCGAAACGGTGACCCAAACGGCGCAGAATTACGGCCGCGTGCCGGTAATGCGAAAGGAGAATGACGCATGCTAAAATGGACACTCAGTGAACTAGCGAAGTATCGCAGCACCCCGCTGCATTTTCAGGAGACCTTGGACCTGAAGCAGCACTTGGTCGAGCGCGATCCGGAGATCCAAGACGTCACACCGATCGCAGTTGATGGTTACATCAGCTTCGATGACGGCGACTTGCTGGCTTCAGTGACGCTAAAGGGCGCCATGGTGATTCCGTCGACTCGCAGCCTGAAGCCGGTCGACTGGCCGCTGAATTTTACCTTCAGCGAGGTTTACATCACTGACCCCACGCACGAGGAAAAGTACGAGGAGGGGCAGTTGGTCCTTGAACTGGACGGCGACACGTTGGACATTCAAGCTGCGATCGAGGACCACATCTTGTTGTCGATCCCGATGCAGGTCCTGACCCCAGAGGAAGAAGAGGCTGGTGAAATGCCGAAAGGCGAGGACTGGACTGTGATGGGTGAGGATGATTACGTCCAGACCAAGACGGCGGACGAGCAACCTAACCCGGCCTTTGAGAAGCTGAAGGGGCTCTTTCCCGATGACTCGGATAAGCACTGACATCCGGTCCGGCTTTAATTGCCGGGCCTTTTTTGCTAATATTAGGCTGTATTGGTTTGCGATATAAATAAGCGGCGGGGTGACCCGTTCGTTTGGGAGGCAAAAACATGGAAACACCAACAATTGGCGTGATCGGCATGGCCGTCATGGGCAAGAACCTGGCTTTGAACATTGAAAGCCGCGGTTACACCGTCGCCATTTACAACCGGACTGGCTCAAAGACGAAGAAAGTCGTTGAGGACCACCCGGATAAGAAACTGGTGCCAAGTTACACAATTGAGGACTTTGTGAAGTCCCTGGAAAAGCCGCGCCGGATCTTGATGATGGTCAAGGCCGGTGCCGGCACCGACGCTGTGATCAAGCAGCTGCTGCCGCTGCTGGACAAGGGCGACGTCCTGATCGACGGGGGCAACACCTTCTTTGAGGACACGATGCGCCGCAGTGCGGAGCTCGACAAGTCTGGCATCAACTTCATCGGCATGGGCGTTTCCGGCGGCGAGCTGGGCGCACTGCGCGGCCCGTCCCTGATGCCGGGCGGTCAAAAAGAGGCCTACGACCTGGTTGCGCCGATTCTCGAACAGATCGCAGCCAAGGCGGACGAAGACGGCAAGCCTTGCGTCACTTACCTTGGGCCTAACGGTGCCGGTCACTATGTCAAGATGGTTCACAATGGCATCGAGTACGGCGACATGGAGCTGATTGCCGAATCCTACAACGTCATGCGCAACATGCTGGGGATGTCCGTTGATGAAATCGCCGGCGTCTTCAAAAAGTGGAGCGAAGGCGAGCTTTCTTCCTACCTGATCGACATCACTGCGGATATCTTGACCCGCAAGGATGATCTGGACTCCGGCAAGCCGATCGTTGACGTGATCCTCGACGCTGCCGGCAATAAGGGCACTGGCAAGTGGTCATCACAAAGTGCCGCTGAACTGGGCGTGCCGCAGAGTGTGATCACCGAGTCCCTGTACGCACGCTACATCAGTGCGATGAAGGACGAGCGGGTCGAGGCCAGCAAGGTCCTGCCCAAGCCGGTCGGCAACGTGAAGTTTGCCAACCGCGAAGAGACCATCGAGTTGATTCGCAAGGCGCTCTACTTCTCCAAGCTGATGAGTTACGCGCAGGGCTTCGAGCAGATGCGCGTGGCCTCCGAGCACTACGACTGGAACCTGCAGTACGGCGAACTGGCACAGATCTGGCGCGCCGGCTGCATCATCCGGGCCAAGTTCCTGCAGAACATCACCGATGCCTTCACCAAGCAGCCAGACCTGAAGAACCTGCTGCTCGACGATTACTTCAAGGACATCGCCAAGAACTATCAGGAGTCCGTCCGTGACTTGGTCGGCTTTGCCACCAAGGCTGGGGTGCCGGTTCCTGGGTTCATGGCCGCGATTTCTTACTACGATTCGTACCGCAGTGCGGTACTGCCGGCCAACATCATCCAGGCGCAGCGCGACTACTTTGGCGCACACACCTATGAGCGGACCGACCGTCCCGGGGTCTTCCATTACACGTGGTACACCGAACAGTAACAGATTTACTGACCCCGCCTTGGCGGGGTTTTTTGTGGCCGAAAAATTGGCATAGACCCAAATTGCATTCATTAAAAATATAATATGCAGCATCACTATGGTATAGCCCAATGAGAGCGCTAACCAGTTTTAGAAGTTTCTCAGATTTATGAATGTTAAAACCTTATGTGATAGTTTTTCATGTGCCGATATGCTACAATCACAGCATAGAATTTGAAATGAGAAAATTGGCGATGGGCACCAGGTAAGATGAGAGTCTGCTTGGTTGGCACGAATCGAATAAGGAGCAGAATAATGAGCCGAATTTTAATTATTGAAGATGAGAAAAACCTCGCGCGGTTTGTTGAGCTGGAGCTGAAGCACGAAGGTTATGAGACGGCGGTGCATTTTAACGGCCGCACGGGGCTGGAAGCGGCCCTGAACGAGGACTGGGATGCGATCCTGCTGGACCTGATGCTGCCAGAGTTGAACGGGCTGGAAGTCTGCCGGCGCGTGCGCCAGGTCAAGAACACCCCGATCATCATGATGACCGCTCGTGATTCCGTGATCGACCGTGTTTCCGGACTTGACCACGGTGCCGATGATTACATCGTTAAGCCTTTTGCGATTGAGGAATTACTTGCGCGGTTGCGCGCGCTTTTGCGCCGGATCTCCATTGAAGGCGAGCACAACGCGGCCAAGCAGACGACCATCACGTACCGCGACCTGACGATTGAAAAGGAAAACCGGGTCGTGCGCCGCGGGGATGATATCATCGAACTGACCAAGCGCGAATACGAGTTGCTGCTCACCCTGATGGAGAACATTAACGTGGTGCTCGCGCGCGACGTGCTGTTGTCCAAGGTCTGGGGCTACAACTCGGACGTGGAAACAAACGTCGTTGACGTGTACGTTCGTTACATCCGCAACAAGATCGATCGGCCGGGCGAGCCGAGTTACATTCAGACGGTTCGGGGCACCGGCTACGTGATGCGGTCGTAATGTCTGCGCCAGCTACTCCTAAATCGAAACGGCGGCTGCCCCTTGGATTCAAGTGGACAGCCGTTGTTGCAGCCGGCATTTTCTCCACGTTCATTGTTCTTTCGCTGATTCTCGTGGCGCTCATGCGTCAGGTGCTGATCAGCCAAGAGCAGGGCGAGGTGAAGGAGACCCTGAGTGCCGTCGAACAGCGACTGGCCCCAGCCGCACAAAATTTGACGACAGAGACGGTCTTGCCGCGCATTGAAGCCGATAATCGGCCGGTGCCCCCGGCCGGCGGTGGCACCGGTCAGGCCCAAACCAGTGTCTTCAACGATTCCGTCGTCCAGCGGATCGCGCGCGATGACATGTCGCTGGCGGTTTACGACCGCGATGGCCATAAGCTGTACACGTCGCGTGATAGCGACGAGCCGCTGACGCGCGTGTCAGCCAGTGTCATTAAGATGACCAGTAACGGGCGCTTTGAGGGCATGATTGCCCGCGCGCCGATCACGTCGAGTCAAAATGGCAAGCGGATCGGCTACGTGCAGATCACGGACCACATGACCGCCTTTTACGCGACCATGCAGCGCATTTGGGAGCTGGTCGGTGCGCTGGCGGCGGCCGCCTTGCTGGTCTCCATGGCGCTGGGCTTCTTCTTGGCGTCGCGGTTCCTCAAGCCGATTCGCTCGATTACCAAGACCATTAACCAGATCAATGAAGAGCCGCAAAGCAGTGCGCGCATTCCTTCGCTGCACCGTAATGATGAACTGTCCGACTTGGTGGACGAATTTAACGACATGTTGGATCGCATCCAGCGGTTCATCGACCAGCAGGGCGAGTTCACCCAGGACGTGTCGCATGAGCTGCGGACGCCGGTTGCCGTGCTCGAAGGTCACCTGCAGCTGCTGAACCGGTGGGGTAAGGATGACCCCGAGGTGCTCAATGAGTCACTGGCGGCGAGCCTGCAGGAAGTGCAGCGGATGAAGAGCTTGATCCAGGAAATGCTGGAGCTGACCCGTGCGGATGCCGTTGATGTCCAGTTTCCCAATGCGACCGTGGATATCTGCGAAGTGATTGAGCAAGTTGTCAACGACATGCGGATGATCCATCCCGACTTTGCCATCACGCTCGATAACGACCTGGAAGGGCCAGTCTACGTGCGCATGTACCGGAACCACTTGGAGCAGATCCTGATCATTTTGCTGGATAACGGGGTCAAGTACTCGACCAAGCGCAAGGAGCTGCACGTTTCTGCTGCGCTGGATTCTGATGGCGTGGCGCTGGCGGTCCAAGACTTCGGTGAAGGCATCGCCCCCAAGGACCGGGAGCGGGTCTTCAACCGCTTCTACCGGGTCGATAAGGCCCGTAGCCGAGAAAAAGGGGGCAACGGTCTGGGGCTGTCGATTGCCCAACAGCTGATTGAGAATTATCACGGGACCATTTCGGTGGACTCGGCGCTGGGCTCAGGCTCGGTGTTTCGCATTCAGCTGCCGACCATCACGGCTGAGGCTGCGACCCGGCTTCAGGCGCAAGAAGCCGCGCGCACCCAGGATGCGCAAAGCAGCACCGAAATCAACAGCAATCTTTGAGGTTAGCCGTCGCGAGCAGTTCGCGGCGGCTGTTTTTTTTCAGGCAAATTGGTTGACATCCTGAGGCAAGTCGGGCAAAATGGCCATTATGTTAATGGCATTGACATTCATGGCTGTTAACAAAACTATTTTTTGGGGAAGTGGCTATTTGTGCTATCAGTCAAAAAACATGCACGATTTATCACTTTGATCGGGCTCGTCGTGGCGATCCCGCTGTTGTTGCTCTTTATTGCACTGCATTTTGTCAATTACGAGCAGGCGAACACCACGCGGCACATCAAGGTCGCGGTCGTTGATCAAGATCAGCCGGCCAAATTTCAAGGCGTAGCGGTTCACGCCGGCCGGGACGTCACGCAGAAGCTGCGGGAAAATCACGACGTGGACTGGCAGTTTGTTTCCGCTAAAACGGCGCGCAGTGGGCTGGCCAAGGGCACCTATCTCATGGCGGTGACCCTGCCGCAAGACTTTTCTGCGAATGTGACGACCGCGCTCAGTCCCGCACCAAAGCACAGCACACTGAAAGTGGCGCTGTCGCCGCACAACAATTTTGCCTCTCACCTCATCAACACGACGGTGGTGACAAAGTTGCAGTCGCAGGTCGTGCAGAATGTGCAGCAAGCGTATGACGGGGCGGCGCTGACGGCACTGAACTCGCTGGGCGACGGGGTCAGTCAGGCCCACGCCGCCACAGCGCAACTGGCTGACGGCTCCGGCCAAGTCCAGGACGGGCTGGTTCAACTCACCGCCAACAACCAGAAACTGACCAGTGGGGCAACGCAGGTTCAAGGCGCCATCGGCAAGCTGGTCGCTGGCAACGCGCAACTGCTGGCCGGCAATCGGCAGGTGACAAGCGGTGCCACGACGCTTGCCAATAGCCTGCAACAGGCGGCCGCGGAGATCCAGCAGCAGCTGAGCGCCGGCGCACCGGACCTGGCGCGGCTGGACCAGGCCCTGACGACCCTGACCAATGGGGTCAATGCGCTAGCCGCTGGCGTCAACGCGCCGGCAATGGTGACCTTGAACACCAATATTTCGACCAATGCGAAAAAGCTGGGAACCGATGCGTCTGCGATGCAGTCGGCGCTGGTCGCGATGAACGGTCAGCTGTTTGATAAGACCAACAGCAAATCCACCGCGGCTCAGTTGGCAAGCGCCGGCGCGAACTTCACCACCGCGGGCGACACGTTAAAGCAGTTGCAAAGCCAGCTGATGAAAGAACCCGCCGTGCTGGCGCTGGCGGCGAAGAATCCGGCACTCCTGCAGGAACTGCTGACGATTCAAAAAACCATGACGGCAGGCGGCGCAGCGCTGCAGGGCGCCGGCGATTCGCTGGCCCAAGGTGGGGCGTCTGCGACGAAGTTAAAGGTGGCGCTGACTGACACTGGCGCCACGCTGCCGAAACTGGGTAACGACCTGACGACGCTCAGCGGCAAGATGACTGACCTGAAAAACGGGGTCAACCAGCTTGCAAACAAAAAGCAAGGCGCACCGGCCTTGGCTGTTGGCGTTCGCCAGGCCATTGGCACGCTGCAAGGCGGTCTGAAGACGGTCCAAGCTGGTCTTACCCGCACCGGCAACACGCCTAGCACGATGGGCGCAGTTCAAGGCGCCGGCCAGCTGGCAAACGGTTCTGGACAGGTGCAAAGCGGGCTTGATCAGGTGCATTCCGGGTTGCAACAGGTGTACACCGGCCTAGCCGGCACGGCTCAAAATCCTGGCCTGATTGCTGGGCTCACCCAGTACACAGATGGAACCGCCAAGCTGGCCGATGGGAATCAGCAGGTGGCCGATGGCATGAGCAAGCTGAACGTGAAGCTGGGCAGTGGCGCCGGCCAAGTCGTCAACCTGAGCACCGGCAAGGCCAACGTGGCGCAGTTTGTCACCCCGGTCGCGACGCAGACCGCCAGCGATCCGCTGGCAATGCCGTTGGCCAACGTTCTGGCGCCGCTGGTGCTGCTGATGGTCAGCTTCATTGCCTCCTTGCTGACAGAGCTGGGCTTCGGCCGATACTCCAAGAGCTTCGCGGCGCAAAAATTGATCACCCGGATTGGGGTCGTTGGCCTCACGGTGGCCCTGCAGGCCGTTGGCATTGCACTCGTGGCCACGGGGCTGGGCGTTTCGATCACGCACCCGTTTACCTTGTTCCTGACGCTGCTGTCTTCAGGGGCGATCTTCACCATGATCATTTTTGCTTTCGATCGGTTCCTGGGCACCCTGGGCGTGCTTGCAACCCTCGCGATTCTGTTCGTTCAGCTGATTGTCTCCGGTGGGCTGCTGCCCAACGCGATGCTCTCTGGCTTCTATCAGGTAGTCGCGCACCTGGTGCCAGGCACCTATCTGATTGATCTGCTGAACCAAAGCCTGAATGGACTTCAGACCGGCAGTGTGCTGGATGTTCTCGCGCTTGTGCTCTTCGCTGTCCTCTTTGGTGCGCTGCTTTGGGCACCGCGTCACGCCAAGACACCCTCAGATGTGGTAGAGTAAAGTTAACAACATTTTGAGGAGGGCTTTTTGTGGCGGAGCGAGACTTGTTGGATGATTACATCGATGTGTACCTTTCCGGGTTCAAGTACGTCAGCGAACTTGTCTCGGTGCCGACCATGACCTATCACTTGTCCTTTGAACAGTTCTTGATCATGCGCGACGTGGCGGCAGGCAAACGGCTGTCACTGTCCGAGGTGGCTAAGCACCGGCACGTGACCCGCGCGGCAATTTCTCGTCAGCTCAAGTCCCTGCTGGAGGCCGGGTACATCATCCAGACCCCGGACCCGAAAGACCGGCGTCGTCTGTACCTTGACCTGACCGCTAGCGGCGAACAGGTGACGCTGAAAATCAACCAGGCGATCCACAAGCGCTTTTATGGCTGGGTCCAGGTGATTGGCGAAAAGGATGCGCGCGAGCTGCTGCGCATCATGCGCCGCGTGAGCGATGAAGTGATCAAAAACGACCGGTCCTCAGACTGAGTCAGCAATCAATGACGTCCCGGTGCAGCGTACCTGCCCCGGGACGTTTTGCGTCTCGAGGCCCCAGATGGGTGTCCGCAAGCGCAAAAAAATCCCCCAGCCAAAGCTGGGGGAGTCTGTCACTTAATGATCATCGCGGTGGTGCCGCTGCTTACCGGCGTTTCGGTTCTGTTTCGCCGTTGACGCTGGCGCCGGTTGGTCGTCGCCGGTCAGTTCAGCCACGGTCGTTGTCGTTTCGGTTTCCGGGGCTTGTTCATCGAAGGTGTGCTCGTCAACCACGATGACTGGTGGATTTTCGGCAATTTCAGCATCCATCCGCTTGCGGATGTTCGGCGTGATGATGTAAGTCACGATTGCCTGCTGGATCAGGACAATGATCCCACCGGCAAGGAAGTACAGCCCCAGGCCGGCGTTGTAAAACATACAGAAGAAGAACGTCATGATCGGGTTCAGCATGGCCGAGGTCTGCATCTGCTTGCGCTGCGCTTTCGGATACGCTTGCAGCATGATCATGCTTTGGGCAAAGTAGAGTAGCGTCGCGGCAATGGTGATCACCATGCTCGACTGGCCCAGGGCGATGCCGAAGAACTTGGAGCTGGAGATTTCAGGCGAGTAGGCGACCGCCTGGTACAGGCCAGAAAAGATCGGCAGCTGGATCAGCATCGTCAAACAGCCCATTGACGGGATCATTGACGTGCCGTTCTTCTTGTAGACTTCCTGCATCATCGCGTTGAGCCGCAGCGTTTCTTCCTGAGTGATGCCAGGCTTTTTCATCTGCTTTTGGATGATGTCCAATTGCGGCTTCAGGACACGCTGCTTTTCCTGCGACTCGGTCATGTTCTTCTGCTGGTTCAGCATTAGCGGGAGCAGGATCAGCCGCACCGCCAGTGTGATGACGATGATGGCGATACCGAAACCCGAGGCCGTTGACCCCCCGAAGAAGCCGGCGATCCAAACCATCAAGTGCTGAAGCGGTTTGCCGATCACGTTATAGAAGGCGCCGAAGAAACCAGTTGGCGGCTTCATTTGTGACGTTGTGGCTTGCCGTTTGCAGGCGGCCAAGAAAAGTGGGATCAGGGCTACACCGCTGAGGGCGAGCCACCGTTTGGTTTTGTGCATGAGTGAATTCCTTCCTAAACTTACTGCCGACTATCTTACTTGACCGCTAGTCGGCTTTCAACCAGTAACTCTGAACTTGTCATACGCCGGGATCGGGTCGAGCAGTTTTTCTTCATAAGAAGTGACTTTGCCGCTCGGCGTCGGGCTGGCCTTGACGGCGGCAGTGAAACGGGCCATCTCAGCCGGCGTACCGACCGCCTCGATGTAGACCGAGCCGTCCGCGTTGTTCTCGACTTTGCCCACGATGTGCAGCTGCTGGGCCACCATCTGCGTCATCCAGCGGAAGCCAACGCCTTGGACGCGGCCGTTGACCGTGATGCTTTTGGCAATTTTAACCATAGTATCCCCTCCGCAAAGTAAGATATCTCTATTAGTTTAGCATAAAAGGCGGGCCGGATATGTTAGACTTAAGCCCGAGGAGGATGATCATGGAATATATCTCATCTGCAAAAAACGACCACATTAAGGCCGCCAAGAAACTGACGGTCAAAAAATATCAAAAACAAGCCGGGGCTTACCTGCTGGAAGGGTGGCACTTGGTGCAAGAGGCCATCAACGCGGGTCAGCAGCCGCGGCGTATTTACGCGACCGAAAAATTCCTGAACGAGCGGGAGCTCAAGCCGTTTTACGACCAGACCACCGAAATCTCCCCGGACGTTGCCAAGCACCTGGCGGAAACCGAAACGCCGCAGGGCATTTTTGCGGTGCTACCCCTGGAAGAAGACAAACTGAGCGAGCCGCTGAGTGGCCAGTACCTGCTGCTGGACGCGATTCAAGATCCCGGCAATGTTGGCACCCTGGTGCGGACGGCTGATGCGGCGGGCGTTAAAACCGTCGTGTTTGGCGGCGGCACCGCCGATCCGTTTAACCCGAAAGTCCTGCGTGCGATGCAGGGCAGTCAGTTCCATGTCAAGATTGTGTCTACGCCTTTGCCGCGCTTGGTCGAGAACCTGAAGAAAGCCGGCATTCCAGTTTACGGTTCCGAGCTGAACGATGCGGCCAAGCCTTATCGGGAGGTCGCGCCCAGTGATCAGTTCGCGCTGATCGTGGGCAACGAAGGCAACGGCATGAGCCAGGACCTGCTTGCCGCGACTGACCAGAACTTGTACATTCCAATCAAGGGCCGCGCGGAATCTTTGAACGTCGCCATCGCCGCGGCGGTCATCCTGTTTCACCTGACCGCTTAAGAATGGGTTAATGCGCGCAATTTCCTTTTGGGACCTGTTATAATATAAGTGTGTTGGACAACAACACCATTATGGCGAGCGAAAAGGGGCCACTGAATGAGTCATCAAAAATGGTCGGACGATCAGGAGTATTTGAGCTACGTGCAGGATCTGCTGGATCAGCCGGCGGTGCAAAAGCTGGCGAACTACACGCAGCATCACCACTCGACGCGTCTTGATCACAGCATCAGTGTTTCTTACCGCAGCTACCTACTGGGTAAGAAATGGCATCTGAACGTTCGTGCCTTGGCACGAGCCGGTCTGTTGCACGACTTGTTCTACTACGACTGGCGGGTGACGAAGTTTTCACTGGGCACGCATGCCTATGTGCACCCGCGGATTGCTTTGCGCAATGCAGAGAAACTCACCGACTTGTCCGCAATGGAAAAAGACATCATCATCAAGCACATGTGGGGGGCGACCCTCGGCATGCCGAAATACAAGGAAACTGTGGTGGTGTCCCTAGTCGATGATTACGCCGCGGTGGATGAATACTTGATGCCCCAGTTGCACAAACTCGCGCATCCGTTTCACCGTTTAGAACACGCACATGAATAGGGAAGTCCGGCGCGCCTCCGGGCTTCTTTTTTTGTGGTCGCGCCTGGCGAGTAAAAAACTTGTAATTGATGGTAGATGGGTTATACTAATACTATCAATTTGTAAGCGTGAAAATACATATGAGGTGATTACATGGGAGAACAGGTAGCGGTGAAAGAGCCGAGTAAATCTGACTTAAGTTTGTGTCCGAAATTTACTCAGACCTTTGTCATTTTGGGTAAGAAATGGAACGGGCTGATTTTGGAGACTCTGCTTGAGCACGGGCCTTCCCGGTTCAAGGTCATCGCCGGCACCATCAAGAAGTGCTCCGACCGTGTCCTGGTTGAGCGCCTGAAGGAACTGGAGAGCCAGGGCCTGGTCGATCGGATCACGCATCCTGATTCCAGCCTGATCGAGTACGCGCTGACCGCCAAAGGCGCGGCGCTTTCGCCAGTCATGGCGGCAGCGCACACCTGGGGCGACACCTGGATCTCTGACGCTGAGTGCCAAAATTAACGCCGCGGTTTTCGGCGCACCTTGACGAATCGCAGTTTTTTGCTACACTTGAAGCATATATGACGCAAATACAGTGAGAGAAGCGCGAACCGGCGGCCCAGTCAGGAAAGGTGTTCAGTGACTGAAAGACACCGCAACGGCCAAAGGTTGGTTTTCACTTCTTGAGTAGACAGTCGAAAGGCTGCTCCGGTCCTGCCGTTATGAAGTTGAGTGCATGCCTATTTGGCGTGAACAAGGGTGGTACCGCGACGCTTCGTCCCTTTTAGGGGGCGAGGCGTTTTTGTATGCCCAGGCTAGATAATCGGGCGGGGCCTCGCCGAGCGCGACTAGGCCCCGCCAACCCATTAACCAGTAGTGACAGTGTTTGAAACGATTTGAAGGAGGATAATCATGGATCTTAAAACCAGGCTGGAACAGCTTCGGAGAGAGAACCAAAAGCGCATCAAGGACACCAATGACTTGGACGCACTGAATCAGATCCGCGTGAACCTGCTTGGGAAGAAAGGCCCAATCACGGAAGTTTTGCGCGGCATGAAGGACCTGAAGCCGGAAGAGCGGCCCAAGGTGGGGGCTTACGCCAACGAGATCAAGGCGGATCTGCAGGAAAACCTGCAAAACCGCAAAGACGCGCTTGAGCAGGCCGCGCTCACGGCCAAACTGGCAACAGAGACCATCGATGTCACGCTGCCAGGCGATCAGGTTGTCCAAGGCACACCGCATATTATCGACCAAATCATGGACGACATTGAGGAATTCTTTATCGGCCAGGGGTACCAAGTTGTGGACGGGCCCGAAGTCGAAGAAGATCACTACAACTTTGAAATGATGAACATCCCCAAGGACCATCCGGCCCGCGACATGCAAGACACCTTTTACATCGATGATCAGTTGCTGATGCGGTCTCAGACCAGTCCGGTCCAGGCCCGCACGCTTGAGGTGCACGACTTTAGCAAGGGTCCGCTGAAAATGATCAGCCCGGGCCGCGTTTACCGCCGCGACACGGATGATGCGACGCACTCTCACCAGTTCAACCAGATCGAGGGCTTGGTGATCGACAAGCACATCACCATGGCCGACTTGAAGGGCACGCTGCTTGCGCTGGCCCAGCACGTCTTCGGTAAGGATCGGCAGATTCGGCTACGGCCGAGTTACTTCCCGTTCACCGAACCCAGCGTTGAAGTTGATGTGTCCTGCTTCCGGTGCAACGGCAAGGGCTGCGCGATCTGCAAGTACAGCGGCTGGATTGAGGTGCTCGGCGCCGGCATGGTGCACCCGAACGTGCTGACGAACGCCGGCGTTGACGCCGACGTGTACGGCGGCTTTGCGTTTGGCCTGGGCCCGGATCGGTTTGCCATGCTCAAGTACGGCATCGACGACATCCGGAGCTTTTACCAAGGCGACGTCCGGTTCCTGTCACAGTTCAAGGAGGAGGGTTAAGCAATGAATGTTTCTTATGATTGGTTGAAAGAACTGGTCGACGTGCCCGCCACTCCCGAAGAATTGATGGACAAGGTGTCCCGGACCGGGATCGAAGTCGACTCCGTCTCGCGGATGGCAGACGGTCTGAAAAAGGTCGTGGTCGGCCGCGTGGTCACTTTGAAGATGCATCCGGATTCTGACCACCTGCGTGTGGCCATGGTCGACACCGGCGACGATGAGCCGCGGCAAATCGTTTGCGGCGCCCCCAACATTGAGCAAGGCCAAACGGTCATTGTGGCGCTGCCTGGTGCCCGGATCGGCGATAACGTCAAAATCAAGCGCGGCAAAATGCGCGGGGTCGAATCCGACGGCATGATCTGTGCGCTGCAGGAGCTCGGTTTTTCCAACGACATTGCGCCCAAGGCCTACGACGCCGGCATTTATGTCTTCGACCAGCCGCTTGAGCCAGGCAGCAACGCGCTCAAGGCGCTGGGCATGGAAGACGCTGTGCTGGACTTCGAAATCACGCCTAACCGCGCTGATGCGCTCGGCATGCGCGGCGTGGCCTGGGAAGTCGGCGCGACCTACGGCAACAAGCCGCACTTTGAGGACAAGCCAGTCGTTGAGACCGGCAAGCCGGTCGCGGACTATCTGAGTGCTCAGGTGGCCGACGAAAAGGATGCGCCGTCCTACCAGATGCGCGTTGTGGACAACATCACCATTAAGGACAGCCCGCTATGGCTGCAGCGGCGCCTGTGGAATGCAGGCATTCGCCCTATTAACAACATTGTCGACGTCACCAACCTGATCATGCTTGGCTACGGTCAGCCTCTTCACGCGTTTGACTACGCCAAGCTGGGCAGCAAGCAGATCTTGGTGCGGCGGGCCACTCAGGGTGAGCCACTGACGACGCTGGACGGGAATGCGCATGAGCTGACCCCGGACGACATTGTCATCACTAACGGGCAGAAGCCAATCGCTTTGGCCGGGGTGATGGGCGGTTTGAACTCGGAAATCACTCGTGGGACCACCACGGTGGCCATCGAGGCCGCGATGTTTGCGCGCACGCCGATCCGCAAGACGGCGCTGCGTTACAACCTTCGCTCGGAGGCATCGTCCCGCTTCGAAAAGGGCATCGACGTTGGCAGCATCAACAAGGCGCTCGATGAGGCCGCCCGGCTGATGGCCGAACTCGGCGGTGGCGAAGTGGCCACTGGGACGATCAGCGCCAGCCACGTTGACCCTGAACCGGTGGAGGTTGACATTTCACTGGACCGCATCAACCACATCCTTGGGACTGACCTGGATGCCGACACTGTGACTGGCCTGTTCGACCGCCTGGGTTTTGGCGTTTCAGAAGCGGATGGCTTGTTCTCTGTACTGGTGCCAACGCGGCGCTGGGACATTCACATCGAGGCGGACCTGATCGAAGAAGTGGCCCGCCTGTACGGCTTTGACAACCTGCCAAGCACGCTGCCGACAACCACCATGACGGTGGGTGAATTCACCGCGAGCCAGGCACGCCGCAAGCGCAGTCGCAAGCTGCTGGAAGGCCTGGGGCTGACCCAGATCATCTCGTACGCGCTGACGACGCCGGCCAAGGCCAAAGCATTTGCTCTGGAGACCTGCGAAGAGACGCACGTGGCCTTCCCAATGACGGAAGACCACCAGACGCTCCGGCGCAACCTAGTTTCCGGCTTGGTGGACGCGGTGGCCTACAACGTCGCGCGCAAGCAAACCGACCTCGCACTGTATGAGCAGGGCCGCATTTTCCCTCGCAGTGCGGGCCACACTCGGCCGCAGGAAGTCGAGTACATCGCCGGTGCTTTGAGCGGCAATGTGATTCAGGCCGGCTGGCACCAGCAGGCCAAACCCGTTGATTTTTATTACGTGAAGGGCATCGTTGACAGTCTGATTGCGGACTACCGGCTGGCCGGGCACGTTGAGTACCAGGCGCTGGTCGATGAGCCGGCGCTGCATCCGGGGCAAAGTGCCAAGCTGGTGCTCGATGGTGAAGTGATTGGCCTGATTGGGCGGTTGCACCCACAGTTTGAACGGACGCAAAAGATCAACGAAACGTTTGTGTTCGAACTGAACTTGGACGCGCTACTATCCGCCACGCGCACGACGATGACCGCTGTGCCGGCGCCGAAGTTCCCGGCGGTCACGCGCGACATTGCGATTCAAGTGACACGCAACATCACGAACGCCGAGATTCAGGCCGTGATCACCAATAACGGGGGTAAGTTCCTGCGCGACGCCCACCTGTTCGACGTATACAGTGGCAAGAAGCTGGCGCCGGGGCTGAAGAGTCTGGCCTACACGCTGACTTACCAGCGCAAGGACGCCACCCTCACTGACGACGAGGTCAACAAGGCCTTCGACAAGGTGGAAGCGGCACTGAAGTCGGAGCTTGGTGCGGTCATTCGTTAAATCCCGGTTACATTCTTGTAGTGAAGGCGAAAACCTGTCGCATTTTGCGGCGGGCTTTTGTATAATTCACTTAGTTTTCGGGCGTAAGCCGCTGCGATGAAGCAGCCCGGTTCTGGGCTGTTTTTTGTTGCGTGAGGCCAGACTGCTTTGGCCGAGCGTCCGGATTGGAGGAGAAACGTGGATCAACAGCCAAGTTCCAACCAGAGAAGGCGCCGCGATCAGCAAGTCGAGGCGGCTTCCAAGCACGTGGTCCGCTGGGTGATCGGGGTGGGGCTCACCCTCCTGATCCTAGCCGCTTTGATGGCCGGGGTGTTCGTGCACTCAGCACTGCAGCCCACGGATGTGAACGCGAAAGCACCCATTGTGGTGACGGTCAAAAGCGGTGAGACGACAGACGAAATCGGGGCCGTGCTGCAGCAAAAAGGGCTGATCAAGTCGGCCACAGTGTTCAAGTTTTATGTGAAGTTCCACAACGTGCCCAGCTATGAGGCCGGCCAGTACAGCTTCACCAAGGCAAACACCATGCAGGAGATGCTGGACACCCTGCGCGGCGGCAGCAGCACCACCGGCATTGGCACGGTGCTGGTCAAGGAAGGCGAAGGCGCTGAGGACGTGGCGGCTGCGGCGGCCAAACTGCGCAAGAAGGACCCGAAGCTGAGCCGCGCCAACTTCATGGCGGCGCTCAAGGACGAAGCTTTCTTCAAGCGCCTGCAGCAGGCATACCCACAGCTGCTGGGCAGTGCCGCGAAGGCCAAAGGCGTGCGCTACCGTCTGGAAGGGTACCTCTTCCCAGCGACTTACACCGTGACCGAAAACCAGTCCGCGGAGGCGCTGATCGCGCAGATGGTGGCCAAGACGAATGCGGTGATGACGCCGTACATGGCCACCATTCAAAAGCAAAAGCTCAGCGTGCAGGAGGTCCTCACCCTGGCCAGTCTGGTCGAGCGTGAAGGCGTCACCGATACGGACCGCGGTAAAATTGCCGGTGTCTTCTTTAACCGCCTTGACGCGGGGATGCCGCTGCAAACAGACGTCGCGGTCATGTACGCACTCAACACACACAAGACGCACCTGAGCAACAAGGATACCAGCGTGGATTCGCCGTATAACCTGTATCGTAACAAGGGTTATGGACCGGGGCCGGTCAACTCGCCTTCGGAGTCGGCCATCAAGGCAGTTTTGGCGCCGCTTCAGCGCTCGGCCGACTACCTGTACTTCGTGGCCAATCTGAAAACTGGTGAGATTCGCTACGCCCGCACGCTGGCGGAGCAAAATGTGAACACGGCGGCGTTTGCCGCGGACAACGGGCAGGGGGCCAAGTGATGAAGCAAAAACCAATTGTGATTGGGGTCACCGGCGGCTCTGCGAGCGGCAAGACCAGTGTCTCCCGGGCCATCTTCGACCAATTTTCCGGCCACTCGCTTCTGCTCCTGGCGCAGGACGCCTATTACAAGAAAAGCGACCTGCCGTTTGAGCAGCGCCGGAAGATCAATTACGACAACCCACTGGCCTTTGATACGCCGCTGCTCCATGATCAGCTTGAAGCGCTGATCGAAGGTCACGCCATCGACCGGCCGGTGTACGATTATAAGATCCACAATCGCGCCGAAGAAGTTGTGCACATGGAACCCAAGGACGTTATTATTGTTGAAGGCATCCTGATCCTGGCCGACGAAGAACTGCGCAAGTTGATGGACATTAAGGTGTACGTCGACACGGATGATGACATTCGCGTGATTCGCCGCATTCGCCGCGACATGCGCGAGCGCGGCCGGTCGCTGGATGACATCATCGACCAGTACTTGAAAACAGTGAAACCGTCTTACCACCAGTTCATCGAGCCGACCAAGCGCTACGCCGATATTGTGGTACCAGAAGGGGGCCACAACGCAGTGGCCATCGATTTGCTCACCACCAAGATCCGAGCGATCTTGGCTGCGCGCGGCCTGAGCGAGTGAATTGACAAATCCGCTAAATCCGTTACTATCAGCTTAGACAAAAGAATTGAGGAAAAAATATGGCAGACAAAACATATCCAATGACCAGTGAGGGCAAGAAAAAACTTGAGGACGAGCTGGAACGGCTGAAGACCGTCGAACGCCCGAAGGTGGTCCAGCGCATTAAGGTCGCCCGTGGCTTCGGCGACCTGTCCGAAAACTCGGAATACAGTGCGGCCAAGGACGAGCAGGCCACGCTTGAGACGCGAATCGTTCAAGTGCAGACCATGCTTCACTACGCCGAGATCATCGATTCCAACGAAGTGCCACAGGATGAGGTATCCCTGGGTAAGAAGGTCACGTTCGTGGAGGACGGCGACGACGAAGAAGAGACTTATGAAATCGTTGGCGAGGCTGAAGCAGACGCGTTCAATGGCAAGATTTCAAACGATAGTCCCATTGTGCAGGGCCTGATTGGCAAAAAGGTCGGCGACGAGGTCTCCATTGCCACCCCAGGCGGTTCCATGAAGGTCAAGATCGTCAAAGTTGAAGGGTAAACCCTCATTTTAAGTGCGGCGACGCACTTTTTTTTTGCTCAAATCGGCCTCGGGGCGGACTGCCGGGGCAAGAATATTGAGTATACTGAAGGGAAACAGAGGAGGTGGCACCGTGAAGCGACGCTGGCAATTATTTTGGATCATTGAGATTGCACTGACGATGGTGTTGGGCTATCAAATCGTGACCAACCCGGCCAGCTGGATCGGTGTTGTCACTGGGCTGGTCGCGCTGTTCATCGGTATCAAGGGGCATTTCTGGCGCAGTTTCTGGCTGGTGATCGGCGGGGTGCTGCTCGCGGTCGGGATTTTTATCAACCCGATGGTGTGGCTGATTTTGTTTGTGGGGTTGGTCGGCGCCTTGTTTGCCCTTTCCGGCAAGCATGGCGGTCGGCTGCCTTGGCAGCAGAAGCATTACACCGCCGTTCACGTGGTTGCGCCGACGCCCAAAAGCGGGACCACGACCCGGCATCCCTGGTTTGGGGATGCGACCATTGGGAGTTCGACCTACGAGTGGGACGATATCAACTTGACGGTCGCCGCTGGGGACACCATCATCGACTTGGGCAACACACTGCTGCCAGAGGGTGATTCCACCATTGTCGTGCGCAAAGGGGTCGGCAAGACGCGGATCCTGGTGCCGATTGGAGTCGGGGTCATGGTCGATCACTCGGCGTTGGCCGGGGTGTTGTCAGTTGACGGTGCAGAATGCGGCCTGCATAACCAAACGGTGCGGCAGTACAGCGATGATTACGACACGGCCACGAGGCGGGTGCACATCCTCACCAATGTCTTGATCGGTGATTTGGAGGTGCTCTCAGTATGAGGTTGAAGCAGATGAGCTGGACGTTTGCGACGCTCACGCTGGCGACTGGGGCCCTGGAGCTCGGGCTGGTCTTTCTGGTGAGCGTGGCGGCTGGCGGGCAATTTTTGACGCTGCTTTTCACCCAGGCCATGGGCATGCCGCTGTCGGCGTTTCTCATCACCGGTGCGGTGCTGATTGGTTTGATTGCGACCACGCTGCTGTCGGCCATTGATCAGTACCAGCACCGGCAGTTGACGCGGCGGCTGACCCAGCTGGTGGCCGGGCAAACGGATGCGCCGGTCCTGGCGCGGCAAAGCCAGGCCAAAGCCGCACTGGGCGAAGACGTTGCCGGTGAGCTTGAAGCGTTGCGGCAAAAAATGATACGCTTACAGCAGGAAATCGAACGGTATTCCAACGCGCCGGTGGTCCTTGACGGCCAAACGAAGGAGCAGATCCTGACTGAGGAGCGGCATCGTCTGGCGCGGGAGCTGCACGATTCCGTGTCTCAGCAGCTATTTGCTGCGATGATGATGCTGTCGGCGCTGCGCAGCGTGGTGGACCGCGATAATCCGGACGCACCGGAAGCCAAGCAAATCGAAACCATCGAAGGCGTGATCAACGAGGCGCAGTCCGAAATGCGGGCCTTGTTGCTGCACCTGCGGCCGACCAACCTGGCGGGCAAATCGCTCAAAGAGGGCATTATCAGCCTGCTTCAGGAGCTGCAAACCAAGATCAAAATCGCTATTTCCTGGGACCTGCAGGATATTCATTTGTCTCGCGGCAGTGAGGACAACCTTTTTCGCATTGTCCAGGAGCTACTGTCGAACACCCTGCGGCACGCGAAGGCCAAGCACTTGGAAGTGTACCTGAAGCAGGTCGAAGCCACTGTGGTGCTGCGGGTGGTGGATGATGGCGTCGGGTTCGACCCGAAGACAGAAAATACGACCGGCAGCTACGGGCTGTCGAACATCTCGGAACGCGCGGCCGCCATTGGGGGGACCGCCAAGGTGATCAGCGTGCCCAAGCAGGGCACCAGCGTTGAGATCCGCGTGCCGTTAACAAAGGAAGAAGCTCATGATTAAAGTATTGATCGTAGATGATCACGAAATGGTGCGCCTGGGAGTCTCCACGTACCTCGGCGTGCAAGATGACATTGAAGTCGTCGGTGAGGCCGCTGATGGCAAAGAAGGTTTGGATAAGGCGTTGGCGCTGCGGCCCGATGTCATTTTGATGGATCTAGTCATGCCGAACATGGACGGCATCGAGTCGACCAAGCGGATTTTAGCCGCTTGGCCAGAGGCTCGGATCATCATCCTGACCTCGTTCATCGACGACGAAAAGGTGTACCCGGCAATCGAGGCGGGGGCGGCCAGTTACATCCTGAAAACGGCGACGGCGGAAGAAATTGCCGCGGCGATCCGCAAAACCGCGGCCGGCGATTCCGCACTGGACCCGCAGGTGACCACCAAGATGATGAACCGCCTGACCAAGAAGCAGGAGCCGGAGCTGGCGGATGAGTTGACGAACCGCGAGCGGGAGGTGCTCATGCTGATCGCGCAGGGTAAGTCCAATCAGGAAATCGCAGATGAGCTGTTCATCACGCTGAAAACGGTGAAGACGCATGTCTCGAACATTCTGGCCAAGCTGGAAGTCGAGGACCGCACCCAGGCCGCGATTTATGCGTTTAAGCACGGATTGGTCAAGCAAAACGGTGAAGAAAATAATTGATCCGTTGTTTCCCGCGATCACACGAAAAATGCGTTGC
Organism: Lacticaseibacillus camelliae DSM 22697 = JCM 13995; assembly: GCF_001436615.1. Lineage (NCBI taxonomy): Bacteria > Bacillati > Bacillota > Bacilli > Lactobacillales > Lactobacillaceae > Lacticaseibacillus > Lacticaseibacillus camelliae. The sequence continues at coordinate 39,717 of NZ_AYZJ01000022.1, read as the reverse complement.
TCAGGTTGTCAATGAGCAGCGCATTTTTAACGTCTTGAACGCAGCCGGCCCGGGTCAACGAGTTTGCCGCGAGGCGGGAACCGGACCCAGAGCAGCGTCAGCGCAAGCGCGAAAACGCTGATCAGCACCCCTGGCCAGAAGTACGGCGGGGTGTAAGCCATGGTGATGGTGTGTTCGCCCTTGCTCAGCGGAATCGCCATCAGAAAGCCCAAGGCCTTGCTTGGCTGGACCGCTTTGCCGTCCACTTTGGCGTGCCAGCCGGCTGCGTAAGGAATCGAAGTCATCAGGACCTGATGCTTCTTTGTCGCTGTGGCTTCTGCAGTCAGGCTGCGGTCACCGCGCTTGGTCAGGTGCCAAGAATTGGCCTTCAGCGCGTTGAGGCGGACGGCCGTGGCCGACATGTCCAGGGTGAACAGGCGAAGCTCCCCGAAGTCGGCGGAATCCTTGTTCAGCGTGAAGGTCAGGGTCTGCTTTTTTCCAGGGGCGCTTGGGGTCACATTCAGTAGCTCGCGGTCGCGGAAGGTGTCGTAAATTGGCACGTTGCGGCCGTTTTGCGTCAGGCTGACCAGGTTATCCGTGAAGTTCGCACCGATTTGCAGATAATACGGATCTGTCGTTTTCGCCGTGAAGGTGTAGGTGACCGTGGTCTGCTTAGCCACCGGCTTTTTCGTCACAATATTACCTGCCGCACTGCCGCCCTTCACGACCATGGGGCTGAGCGCAGCCGCCGCAAACAGGGTCGGTGCGCTTGAGTCCCCAGTCAGCCCGGCCATGATGCGCTCCTGATTGATCACCGGTTCTGAGGCCATCAGCTTGGTGTTTAGAATTTTGTTGGAGGAAACAAAGCCCAGGCCCAACGCGTAAGGATTATCATATAGCGTAAAAGCTTTAGTTTGGCCAATTTGGTTGTAGTTGAAAAGGTCAGGTCTTGCGGACACTTGCGGCAAAAAGGTATTCAGCGGCGCATCCAGGCGCGGCGTGATGAACCCCTTCAGGTCCAGCAGCGCATCGGTGATCACGGTGCCGTCGGTATAGGCGACAAAGCCGTCGCCTGCGCTTTGCCCAATTGCCCCAAAGAAGCGCGGCGCGGCCGGCTCCATCATCGAGGTGAACTGATCAGTGCCCAGGTAGCCGACCTGCATGGGGTCATTTTTCGAGCGCAGGGTGGTTTTCCCAATGCGGTCGTTTTCACCGATGTGCGCCTGCGTCGCGCTGATGCCGTCGCGCAGCGCCTCCGTGTAGGTGTGGTAATCGGAGTGGCTGATGTAGGACAGCTGGTTCAGGGTGAGCACGGCGTTGCTGCCGGCATCGACCACCATCAGGAGGCCGACACCGATGGCAAACGCGCGGCGGCCCTCCGAAAGCATCGCTAAGCCCACGAGGGCCAGCGCATCAAGGACGATAGTCAAACAAATGGTATTGGTCGTCAGGTAGGCGTACTGCGCGCGGCGCAGAAAGACGGTCAGATCCAGCGCAGCGAAGACGCTCACGCTGAGCAGCAGCTGAGGCACGGTGATGCCGTTTGGCCGCAGCCGCAGCGCGCGCCAGGCCAGCGCCATCAGCCAAAAACAGACGACAAACGAGAAGCGGTAAGGGTACCAAACGGGGTACTGCATGCCGTGCCACAGCAGGTCCAGCGGGGACCAGCTGAGCGACACCGCCAGAAAGGCTGAAAACACGAGCGCGTAAAGTTTTTCCTGCCACCGGATCTCCTTAGTGAAGAAGTACAGCAGGAATCCAATCAGCGCGACGCTGCCGACAAAAATGTTTGCCTGGCCGGATGGCATCTGGCCGTATGAAAAGGACCCGGCGAAAAACTTGCCGAGCTGCTGCAGCGGCGTGGTTTCGAAGTGCGTCCAGCGGATGTGCGTTTCCGTGTAGGTGCCCTTGCTTTGACCCAGCTGAAACAGCGTTGGCAGCAGGAGCCAGGCGGACAGGCCGCCAGCAAGCAGCCCGGCGCCGGCAAAGCGGCCGATGGCCCGCAGCGCCTGGCGCCACGGCAGCCGCGCCTCGACCAGCCGCAGCCCGAAGTATCCAACAATAAACAGCACGGTCATGTAAGCCATGTAGTAATTGCTGATGATGGCGAGCAGCAGCCAGCCCAGAAACGGCCACGGGCGCCGGCGCGCGATCAGGGTGTCGACCCCCAGCGCGATCAGCGGTAAAAATACGGCCGCGTCCAGCCACATCAAGTTGAGCTGATTGGCCAAGGCCCAGCCGGACAGGGCGTAGGCGGTGCCAAAGCCGACGATCCAAGGCAGGCTGCCGCGGTAGCGCTTGACGTACAGACCCATCGTGGCCCCGGCTGCGGCGTATTTGAGCAGTGTCATCACGGTGATAGCCAGGTCGAGCGCAGACTGTGGGAACAGCAGCAGGATCAGGTTGAAGGGACTCATCAGGTAATAGGCCCAGGTGCCCAGCGCATCCCCGCCAAGGTCCTTGTTGAACGTGAAGAAGAACTGACCAGGGTGGCCAAAAAGGGTCTGGCGATAATAGCTGTAAAAGTCAATGTATTGCTGGCCCATGTCAACAGTCATGATCGAGTTATTGCCGAACGGCCAGACCTTAGTGGCGATGTAGTAGCCGGCCATGATCAACGCCGGCACCGCGGCGGCCAGGACCAGTGGGTGTTTTTGCAGCCAGTGAATGAGGCGCATGGCAGGCTCCCTTCTTGCGCGCTTACAAAAGAGTAAACTTTGGCGGGTTCGGCGCGCGAATTTGCTTGTTCCATAGTAACATGAAAGCCAGCAAGGCGTGGCAGAGCCGGCTGGTTTTTGCTACACTTGAAGGGTTACTTAAAGGAGAGAGACCGTGAAATACATTCGTACGCCAAAGCCGAAGCGGGAGCGCTCGCACATTCCCGCGCGGCTCAACATATTATTCTTCTTCGTGTTCTTGCTGCTGGCAGCGCTGGTGGCGCAGCTGGCCTACCTGCAAATCATGAACGGGTCGAAGTTTCGCGCGGATGTCGACTCGACGGATTCAGCCGTGGTCACCAGCGCGGTGCCACGTGGCCAGATCTATGACTCCGAAGGCCGACTGCTGGTGGCCAATTCCGCCAACAGTGCCATTGTGTACACCAAGAGTGTTGGCGTGGCGGCGGCCACCATGCGCAAGACGGCCGACGAGCTGGCGAAGTACGTCACGATCGACGAGTCGGGGATGCGCAAACGTGATTATGCGGATTATTACCTTGCCGACAAGGATAACGAAAAGGCGGTGATCGCTCAGCTGCCCAAGGCCCTGCAAACCACGACCGATACCAGCAAGCAGTACAAGGCGGAAGTCGCGTATGCGGTCAAGCACCTGCCGGACTACTCCGACCGGGAGAAAACGGCGGCGGCCTTTTACAAGAAAATGAACGGCGCCGCGCAGCTGACCACCGTGTACCTGAAGGACCGCGACGTGACGCGGGACGAGGTGGCGCAGGTCGGTGAGCACCTGACTTCGATGCCTGGGATCAACCTTGGCACTGACTGGGACCGCTCATACCCGAATGGCAAGTCCATGCTGAGTATCATCGGGACGGTGTCCTCGGAAAAAACCGGGCTTCCGGCCGAAACCGTCAACGAGTACCTGGCCAATGGGTACGCCCGCAATGATCGCGTCGGCACCTCTTACCTGGAAAAGGAGTACGAGAACGTCCTGAAGGGCGCCAAGTCACGCACCAAAGTCGGCATTGGCAGCAATAACAACATTGTCAGCCAAACCACCGAGTTCAAAGGCGAGCAGGGGGCCAACCTCAACCTGACCATTAACTCGGCCTACCAGAAAAAGGTGGACGCCGACGTTCAGCGGGTCTTCAACCAGGCCCGGTCCGCGGGGATGACCAATGTTTCCGACGGGGCGTACGCCGTGGCGATGAACCCGCACACCGGTGCGATCCTCGCCATTTCCGGGCTGCACCAAGATGACAAGACCCACACGATCACCAATGACTCGCTAGGGGTCTTAAACCGCTCGTTTGCGATGGGGTCCATTGTCAAGCCGGCGATGGTCCTGGGCGCCTTGCAGGATGGGGTCATCACCGTCAACAACAACACGCAGGCCGACACGGCGATCTACCTGAAAAACACCCCGGTCAAGAAGTCCGATTACGGGATCAACACTTTTAGTTCCCTGAATGCGACGAAAGCCCTGGAAGTCTCCTCAAACACCTACATGATGCACTTGGCGATGAAGGAAGGTAATGCTGATTACGTGCCGAACTCCCATTTGATCATGAATAAGGATATCTTTACGAAGATGCGCGGCTACTTCAATCAGTTTGGACTCGGTCAGAAAACCGGCGTCGACCTGCCAGGAGAAATCACCGGCCAGGAAGGGCCCACGACCATGGACGGGCTGTTCCAAGTCGGCTCGGCGCTGGACTTGTCTTACGGGAACTTCGATACCTACACGCTGATCCAGGCGATCCAGTACGTCAGCACGCTAGCCAACAACGGCTATCGCATGAAGCCATACATCGTGAAGAGTATTAGCCAAACGCTCAGCAACGGCAGTCAGGGACCCGTGCTGGACACCACCACGCCCACGGTCCTGTCCAAGATCAAGAATAATCAGGCTCAGCTCAATCTGGTCAAACAAGGTATGTGGCAGGTGGTTCACGGGACCTCCGGCTATGCGACCGGGACCGCGCTGCAATCGCTGAATCCTGGCGTGGCCGGGAAGACCGGGACGGCGCAGACCTTCACGCCGGATCCGACCAACCCGAACGGCAAACCGATCGAGGCCATCACGCAAAGCTTCATCGGCTACGCGCCGGCAAAAAATCCGCAAGTGGCCGTCGCGGTGGTCGTCCCGAACTTGGGTAAAATGTCCAGCTACGCGTACGACATCGCCAAGCTCATGTTCCAGGACTACTACAGTTTGTACAATGTCCCCAAGGAGAAAAATTACAACGCCAAGGCGGCCAATCCCGGTTAACGGCCGCTCGCTGGCGCCACAGCTAGGAAAAGTCAGGCAAAGATGCTAAACTATTGAATGAGCTTGGGAGCGTTTTTTCCGATCACTTGTGGCAACCGGCAGCGGGCTCACCCGGTGCCGGTTTGTTGTGTGAAGCCTCAGGAAGGAGCCGTGCGGTTGCAATATCGATTGAGACAACTGAAAAATTCACCTTACATCACGTACGCGTTGTTTGGACTGACGGTGCTCGTGTTTCTGCTCGAAACCGTTAACGGCGGGTCGACCAATAATTACGTCCTTGTCCGGTTTGGGGCGCGGTGGAACCCGCTGATCGAAGCCGGCCAGTGGTGGCGACTGATCACGCCGATTTTTGTCCACATCGGTTTGATGCACATCTTGGTCAACGGGGTCACCCTGTTTTACCTGGGCGGCATCACCGAGCTGATTTTCGGCCACTGGCGGTTTTTGGTGCTGTACCTGGTGTCCGGGTTTACCGGTAATTTGGCCAGCGCGGCATTTAACCCGACAGGCCTGGCGGCAGGGGCGTCCACGGCGCTGTTCGGGATGATGGGTGCGTACCTGATGCTGTACGACGGGTATCGCGAGAATTCCGGGATCCGGGCGATTTCACGGCAGTTCGTGATGCTCGCGGCTTTGAACATCGTCTTCGATCTTTTCATGCCCGGGGTCGATATTTACGGCCACATCGGCGGGTTTCTTGGCGGCTTTCTGATTGCGTACGCGCTGGGTGCCCCGAAATTGGGCGAGACGTCAATGCCGCGGCGGGTCGGTTCTCTCTTTGCCTTGGTGGCCGCGAGTGCGGCACTACTGATTTTTGCGTTTGGAAGTGCGCTATGAAGACTTTTTACGATGTGTTGCAACTGCTTGAACGGTACGGGACCTACATTCACGTCGGTAAGCGGCTCTGGGATATTGAGCTGGCTGCCGTGGAAGTGGATCGCTTGCACGAGTCTAAGCTGATCGATGACCGCACGTACGCTTCGGCGAAGATCATTTTGCGCCACGAGCACGAACAGGAAGAAAAGCATCCCTTGATTAATGATGATGGAGGAAAAAGTAATGGCTGACAAAAAATTGATGGGGGTCGACCTTGGCGGTACGACCTGCAAGTTTGCAATCCTGACCGAAGACGGCGAGATCCAGCAGCGCTGGAGCATTGACACCAATATTCTGGATGAGGGCAGTCACATCATCCCTGACATTATTGCCTCGATTCAGGATCACCTGAAGCTGTACAACATGACGGCCGCCGACTTTGATGGGATCGGCATGGGCACTCCAGGAACCGTCGATCCGGCTCAGGGTACGGTCATCGGTGCGTACAACCTGAACTGGAAGACCATGCAGTACCCGAAGCGTGAGATTGAGGCGGCCACGGGCATCCCGTTTGCCATTGATAACGACGTCAACGTCGCGGCGATGGGCGAGCAATGGAAAGGCGCCGGTGACAAGTCAGACAATGTGACCCTGGTCGCCTTGGGCACCGGTATCGGCGCCGGTATCGTGTCTGATGGCATTCTGCTGCACGGCGTGGCCGGTTCTGCCGGCGAGGTCGGCCATGTGACCGTTGAGCCGAACGGGTACATGTGCACCTGCGGCAAGCGCGGCTGCCTGGAAACCGTTGCCTCCGCGACTGGCATTGTGCATGTCGCGCGGGACATGGCGGAAGAGTACGCCGGGGATTCCAAGCTGAAGCAGATCCTTGACGACGGGGATGACATTTCCTCAAAAATCGTCTTTGACTGCGCGCAGGCTGGCGACAAGCTGGCGCTGATGATCGTAGACAAGGTGTGCTACTACCTGGGATTGGGCCTTGGTAACCTCGGCAACATCCTGAACCCCGAGTACCTGCTGATCGGCGGCGGCGTTTCCGCGGCCGGCGACTTCCTGCTGACCCGGGTCCAGAAGTACTTTGACCAGTTCACGTTCCCGAACGTCCGCAACACGACCCACCTGCGTCTGGCAACGCTGGGCAACACGGCCGGCGTGGTGGGTGCAGCCAGCTTGGCTCGGCCGTAATCGGATTTTAAGCAAAAGCGCAAGCCTCGGGTCTATACCTGAGGCTTTTGTGATAAACTAGAAGTAACATGCGCCGTCCACAGACGACGCTTTGAAAGGACGTTTTTGGTTATGGGGAATTTTTTGCTGGTGTTGGTTGGCTTGGGCCTGCTGGTCTGGGCGGCTAATTGGCTTCTGACGCAGTGGCAGAAGTCACGCTTGAAGTCAGTCGGTGGGGAGATCACGCCGGATGTGTTTGAAGCGAACATGCGTAAGGCGCAGATCATTGATTTGCGTGAAAAAAAGGATTTTGACGCTGGTCACATTCTCGGCGCCCGCGACTTGCCGTATACCCAACTCAAGCAGCGCATGATCGAGCTGCGCAAGGACTTGCCAGTTTACATGTACGATTTGACCGGTGCGGTGTCTGTCAAGGCGGCGCGGCGCATGAAAAAAGCCGGCTTTGAGCACCTGTACTTCCTCAAAGGCGGCTATGACAATTGGTCTGGCAAAACAAAGAAAGCTAAGCAGTTTGAAGACTGATTCAAAAAGCCCCTGCAATCGCAGGGGTTTTCTTGTGCTTAGCCTTGGTGAGAGGCATGTTGCTTCCGGTTGGCCTTGCGCCGGTTCTCATTGATCTCGTCAACCTTGGTTTCTACGGGTTCGATGTAAGACTTCTTGAATGCAAATACGGAGCTGGCCACGGCGCCTGCCGACGCGACAACGCCGACCAGGAACCCCTTTAAAAATTTGTGCTTCATGAAAATCCCTCCCTCTGGAACTTTAGGTGCTAATTTCATTATACTAGATGACATGACAGAAAGTGAGCAAAATCCATTGAAAACTCGAGTGTTGATGATCGGCGGGCCCACCGCGACCGGCAAAAGCGCGCTGGGCGTGCAGCTGGCCCGGCAGTTCAACGGTGAAGTAATCAACGGGGACGCGTTTCAAATCTACCGCGGGATGGACATCGGCACTGCTAAGGTCACGCCAGCGGAAATGGCTGGCATTCCCCATCACCTGATCGACATCAAGGATCCCGGCGAAAGTTTCTCGGCCGCCCAGTTTCAGCGGCTTGCCGAGTCGGCGATCAAAGACCTGACGAGGCGGGGCAAGCTGCCAATCGTGGTGGGGGGCACCGGCTTTTACCTGAACGCGTTGCGGCTGGCCTTGCCATTGGGCGAGCACGCGGCCAGTCCGGTGCGGACCAAGTGGCAGCAGGCGCTGGCCGAGCACGGGCCAGACTGGCTGTGGGGCCAGCTGGGCGCCCAGGACCCGGAGGCGGCCAGTCGTATCCCGGTGGGCAATTCTCGGCGCGTGATCCGTGCGCTGGAGGTGATCGAAACCACCGGGCGCAAATTTTCGGCGCAGGCAGTTCCAGTCCCGGTGTACGACACCTTGGTCCTCGGCCTGACCACGGACCGGCCGGCACTGTACGCGCGCATCGATCAGCGCGTCGATCAAATGGTGGAAAGTGGGCTGGAGGCTGAAGTGCGGCGCGTGCTGCAAAACACGGCCCCAAGCGCCCAGGCACTGAAGGCCATTGGGTACAAGGAGTGGCTGCCGTATTTTGCCGGGCAGGCGACTTTAGCGGAAACGGTCGGCCTGATCAAAAAAAATTCGCGCCATTACGCCAAGCGGCAGCTGACGTATTTTCGCCACCAGCTGCCGACGCACTGGTTGGATATGATCGCGGATCCTGAAGGCGGGTTGGCGCAAGCACAAGCACTCGTCGCAAATTGGTTAGACTAGGCTTTTGAAAAGAAAATTGACGTTATGTCAGTTTTTCTGACATCAACAGTTGACGCCTTTTTGCCAAATTGGTATGGTTGTCTGCGTGAAGGAGGGACTGCCGATGCCAGAGATCAGTGATATTCGCACGCGGGCGGTGCTGCCAATCAGCACAGTGATCGCGCTCACCGACCTTTCGGCGCGGCAGATCCGTTATTACGAGGCGCAGGGGCTGCTTCACCCACTCCGCACGCCTGGCAATCACCGGATGTACTCCTTGAAGGACGTGGACGACTTGGTTGAGATCCACAGCCAGCTGGCGGCAGGGTTTTCGCTGGCCGAGCTGAGGGATGCCCAAAAGCAGCCGAAGTCGAAGACGAAGCTTTCCGACGAGGAAGTACGGGCGGCGCTTCGCTCGGAGTTGTTGAATCAGGGTAGGTTGAACCCGCGTGGGGATAGCCCGACGCAGGGATTTGGTTTCAGACCGTAGGATAATTGCAGAAGGAGTGGCTCATGGCTAAAGAACCGATTACTGCCGACATGATCCGGCAGAGTGTTAAGGATCAAAACGTTGAATTTTTGCGACTGATGTTTACTGACATCAACGGCATTAACAAGAATGTCGAAGTGCCGGTCTCCCAGCTGGAGAAGGTATTGGCCAACAAAATTACCTTCGACGGCAGCTCGATCGACGGCTTTGTCCGCATCGAGGAATCTGACATGCTGCTGTATCCGGACCTCGACACTTGGCTGCTGTTCCCGTGGGAAAATGACGGGGGCAAGATTGCGCGGCTGATCTGCAGCGTGCACACGCCGGACGGTAAGCCGTTCATGGGCGATCCCCGGAACAACCTGATCCGCGTGATGGAAGACGCCCACAAGGCCGGCTACACGGCTTTCAACATTGGACCGGAGCCGGAATTTTTCCTGTTCAAGTTGGATGAGAACGGAGACCCGTCGCTGAAGCTGAACGACAAGGGTTCCTACTTCGACTTTGCCCCGCTGGACATGGGTGAGAATTGCCGCCGCGACATTGTGCTTGAACTCGAAAAAATGAACTTCGAAGTTGAAGCCTCTCACCACGAGGTTGCCCCGGGTCAGCACGAAATCGACTTCAAGTACGCCGATACCGTCAACGCTGCGGACAACATCCAGACCTTCAAGCTGGTCGTTAAGACCATTGCCCGCAAGCACGGGCTGTACGCGACCTTCATGCCAAAGCCGATCCACGGGATCAACGGGTCGGGGATGCACATCAACATGTCGCTGTTCAACAAAGACGGTAACGCGTTCTACGACGCCGGCACTGATGACCAGCTGTCGAGCACCGCGATGCACTTCCTGGCCGGCCTGCTGGCCCACGCGCGCGGCTTGACCGCCATCAACAACCCGACGGTCAACTCTTACAAGCGCCTGGTGCCAGGCTTTGAAGCGCCGGTTTACATCGCCTGGTCTGGCACGAACCGCAGTCCGCTGATCCGGGTTCCGCAGTCCCGCAAGCTTGGGACGCGCTTGGAAATGCGCTCAGTCGATGCCACGGCTAACCCTTATCTGGCGATCGCGGCGATTCTTGAGGCCGGACTCGATGGCGTCCGCAATCAGTTGGATCCAGAGGAAGCGGTCGATCGCAACATTTACAAGATGCAGGACACCGAGCGCAAGGCCAACCACATTCAAGACCTGCCATCGACGCTGCACAATGCCCTGAAGGCCCTTGAAAGCGATCCAGTCGTCAGCGCTGCGCTTGGCGATCACCTGTACCACAGCTTTGTGGACTCCAAGGATCTCGAGTGGGCAGCATACCGTCAGAGCGTTTCCGAGTGGGAACGGGACCAGTACCTCGAGCTTTACTAAGCGGTCCGGCGTTAGACGCGCGGGCGTTGTCGGCGCAAAGCCCGATTCTGCAGAAAATATTGGCATCACGCCATAAAAAAAGCACGCAACTGAGAAAATCAGTCGCGTGCTTTTGTCTTACTTGCGGTAGCGCAGGGTCAGTGTGCTTTGCGCCAAATCGATGTGGAAGTTGACCACGGTTTCGGTACGCTGCGTTTGGGCCATGTCGGCGCCGTGAATGATCAGCGCCAGGTGCCGGCCAGCAGGCAGGTGCAGGTGCGTCGGCTGCAGGTCAAAGTCAACCGTGAATGGTTTCCCTGGGGTGACTGGCGCATTTTCGTAGGCGTTCTTTTGGTTCTGAACGTTGACATGACCGAAGGAGACCAGCTTGCTGGCCGTTTCTTTGGCCGGCTTGAACTCCTGAATGCTGACGGTCTTGTAGTCGTAGCCAAGGTTCCAGCCTCCGGCATCGACGACTCCGGCCACTGGGGCAAAGCGCTTGGCTTCGCCGACGTCGACCAGGCGCGCCGAGAGAATCGCGGTTGGCTGGTCGATCCACAGGCGCAGCTTGAGGTGGGGGATACCTTCCAGCGTCACGTCTTTGGTTTCGGCAGGCAGGTCGAGCCACAGCCGGGCGCCATCATACTTGGAGTGCGGCTTGATGATCTCAGCCTCAAACCCATCGGAGTCCTCCTTGTCTTCCTTGAAAATCGCGGTGGCATTATCAGGGAAGCCGGCGCGCTTGCTGGCCATGTCGTTCTGGAGGTTGTAAGGCTTATCGGTATGCTTAGCGTCGGCCGTACCGAACTCATCGTAGGTGTGCCACGTCTCAGGTTCCACGTTGTCCTGAACTGTGACGTTCGGCAAGGCCGCCGGGGCGCCATTTTGCACGCCGAGCAGCTCGTAGGACAGCCACAGGTTTAACTGGTCGACAAAGTCGAGGGACCGAATGTTGTCGAGGTACGTGTGCTGGCCTTGATGCAGGAACAGCTTCTTGTTGATGGGCAGGTCCTGAATGCCATTCCAGTAGCGGATCGCATTGGCCGGTTTGACGTTCCAGTCGTTGAGGCCGTGCTCGATGATGACGTCGGCTTTGATGTTTTTCAGGTTGTTGCGATAGTTGCGTTCATCCCACCACTTGGTGTAATCGCCGAACTCGCGGTCCTGGTCCTTTGTGATGGCGGCCAGGGTCTTGTCCCATTCCGCCTGAATCTTAAGCATGTCACCGGCCTGCTTTTGCCGAGAAAAAGTGTCTACGGCGAGCACGTCGGCGTCTTCACCTTGGAAGCCGCCAGGGGCCACGACCAGGCCATTTTCGCGGTAATAGTCGTACCAGCTGGAAATCGCGGATTCGGAAATGACCGTTTTCAGCCCGGCAACGCCGCTGGTCGCCGCCGCGATCGACAGGGTGCCAAGGTACGACTTACCGGTCATCGCGACCTTACCGTTGCACCACCAGGCCTTGATCTCAATGCCATCGGTGCGGTTGGTAAACGCGCGGCGCTTGCCGGTGAGCCATTCGATCACTGCGACTGCCGAGTCGGTTTCGCTGGTGCCGCCAGTTGAGCGCACGCCATCCGAGCCGCGGGTGCCAACTCCGCCGGAATACACGGTGACAAAGCCGCGGCCAAGCATGTAGTCGTTGAACATATAGCTGCCGCCTTGGTCGGAGTAGACCTCGGCGGTTCGACTTTCGCCGGTGACTGGCTGGTGCGGCAGTTCAGCTGGGGTCGTGGGGGTGTACGTGACCTCATCTTTGGTGTAGGAATGCGTCTTGACTGCTAGTTTAGGGTCTGGTTTGTGCGTGATCCAATCCACATCGTTGGTCCCGTGGAAGTACGGGTTGGCGGTGAACAGGACCGGCATCTTTACCCCGGCGTCGGTTTCTTGCGGCCGAAAAATGGTGGTTTCCAGCATGTCGCGCTTGCCATCGTGGTCGGTGTCCATGTCGGATTCAATCCAGACGACTTCGCGGTGAATTTTCCGCGCGTCAAAGACATTTTGTGCCTTGCCATTGAAGAAGAGATACTCCGGCGTCTTCTTGCCGGCTTGGAAATCCCGGTAAAAGCCGCGTGCGGCCAAGGCGTCAAGGAGGGTCACCAGGTGCTTGGTGCGCGTGCAGAGCAGCAGGTACATGGCCGACCAGAAATCAGCGGTGGTGGCGATGTCTGCGTTAACCACCGGCAGCTTGGTCTCGGCCATGAACTTGAGGCTATCCGCGAGCTGATAGTCGGTCTTAGGCTCAAAGCCCAGCAGTTGCAGCGCGACGGCGTAGAAGTCCGTCCGGGAAATCTGCGTGGGCTGTGAGGCAAGAAATTGGTTCAGGTCCTGCTCGCCGTTGACCGCAACCGAGGCCAGGGCCTGCTGTTTCGCAGTTTCACTAAAGGCTTCCGGGAAAAGCTTGCGAAAGGCGGCATTGGCCGCATCGCTGAGTGATTGATCAAGGTCGGGCGTGAAGCCGACGGCGGTCAGTTCGTTGAGCTGAGTCGCCTGGTCGGCTTGAATCCGGCCGTTTTGGTTGAGTTTCAAATCGATTCCTCATTTCTTTTTCATTTAATAGGTTCAGTTTAGCCGAGCAGCGGCTCGCATTCAAGCCAGCGCGCGATTGACAGGCCAAGCGGCGCATCCGTATAATGAACAGGTTCAATGTGCTAGTAGCTCAGTTGGATAGAGCAATGGTCTTCTAAACCATTTGTCCCGGGTTCGAGCCCCGGCTGGCACACTAAAGCCGCATTCCTAGTCAGGGAGTGCGGCTCTTTGTTTACTGTCTTGCTTTTTCTAGCACGCGGCGGACCAGTTGTAGCTCAGCCCTGGAAAGGGGTTGGCCTTGATATTGGACGGCTGGCTGGTCGTCAGCGAGGTCGACTGCGGTGGTACCAGTTTGGACATAGCGGGGGTCGATCGCGCCTTTGTTCACGCCAAAGAAGCTGGCGAGTTTCGCAACGTTGGTCGCGTTAGGAGTCGTGGTGCCTTTGAAGTAGCCGGTGAGGGTGCTGCGGGGAATGTGCGTGTCATCGCTGAGCTTGGCCTGGGTGGTGTGGTTCGCCAGTAGCAACCTGTTCAGGCGCTGTTTGATGATGGCCTTATTTTCTCTGTCCTGCGGCGTCTCCGGATTTCTTGCCAATGAAAATCACCTCCTCATCACTCTTGGAAACAAAAACGCGCCACCCAGCAGGCGGCGCGACGTTGTTAAAATTTCAGATCGTCTTGCTCACCCAAGATTTTAGCCTTCTGCTGGTCAAATTCTTCTTGGGTGATGGCGCCTTCGTCCAGCAACTGCTTGAATTCGCGAATCCGGTCGGCGGCTTCTGCCTGGGCTTGGTCTTTTTTGGCTTGCGCATCCGCCGCTGCCTTGTCCTCAGTCTGCTTGCGGTGGTAATAGTACCAGACTGCAAAGCCGATCAACCCAATGGCCACAAACACGTACCAGTAGGTGATCAGAACTGAAAAGAGCAGCAACAGGATGAAAGCCCCGCCGCAGCCGATTTTATTTTCCTTCTTCATGAGTGTCGCTCCTGTTATCGGCGATGATCTGACCGGCTGCGGTCACGATTTTCGTCGTGCCATCGGCGGCTTCAACTACGAACTGAATCGGTGCCGAAATGGCGACCGTTCCGCTGACGGTGTGCCACCCAAGGTCTCCGAGCTGAGCCGTCAGCATGGTCTCGGCGTCTTGCGCGGACTGAACTGGTTCCCAGTCAAGCGGCTGGAAGTGGTTGGCCGTTTCTGCGGCGGAAATATCGCGGCGGTTAACAGGATGGTTGTCCTTGGTGGGAATGTGGGTGAGGATGTGCCAGGTGATCCAGCCGCCAAGCACGAGCGTGAGAGCCCCCCAGACCCACTGGTGGGCGATGAAGAGCAAGATCACCATAATCCCGACCACAACGCCAGTGATGATGGCGCCGCGAACATCGACGAATTTGCGGGCAGTGCGTTTTGTTTCCATAGTTGACCTCTGTTTCGGTATGATAATTATATCTTCGCACAACGATGGGTGATAGACACGCCTTTTCACTAAAGTATTCAGCAATCAGACTAAAGACTGATTTTAGCTCGCAAGGAATGACAGCGCTTGACATGCTTACATAAGTATAGTAAAATAATAGATAGTCGCAATTGAAACAACCCATTCATGTGCGATACGAATGGAGGTAATTGATATGAAATATCGGATCCAATTAGATACCCAGACGCAACAGTTTATTGCGATCGACCCAAGCAACCAAAACCACATTGGTCGCGGCGCTACGATCGAGCAAGCCGTTGCGCAACTTAATCGGTAATTAAGGTGCCAAGCCTGAAGCCATCGTGCTTCAGGCTTTTTATTTTGCCGTTGACGCGCAAACACTTTCTCGGGGTCAAAGACACATGTTATACTTAATGTCCTTGGCAGGGGCGGGTCCGCGCATTCAGCGGGCCTTTTTCTCTGCTCGCAGGTAAGCTCGCAGCATGAGCAGGCCAGCGACAATGCCAATCATCCACAGAATATAAAAGACGCTGAACCATCCCCAGCCGTATATCTTTGTTGCCAGCGTGGCCAAGGTCAGGATCACGAGGCCGGTCACGATAAAGTTGATGGGCTGGTGCAGCCGGGCGGTGGTGGTGGCGACCAGGCCGCCGGTGATCAGAAAAATTAAGCTGTTCAATGCAATCGTCATGGGCCTCAACTCCTCGTCATTAGTATAGTCGAGGGGGCGGCTGCCAACAATGATATTTCCCCGTGAGGCTGGCAAGGCTTTTTCCTTGACGGGTACGCAGATTCTGCTTGCGTCAGGGGCTGCAATCTGATAAACTCGTTACGTTGTATTTGTCACCCCTCATCTGCAACCGCACAACGTCAGGTATCAAAGCCTAGCACCTGGCTTGGCGAGTCTTCAGGGGAAAAAGCCTACGGGCAACAGGAGGTGCACAAGATGTACGCAATTATCAAAACCGGCGGCAAGCAGTACAAAGCCGAAGTCGGGGAAGCACTTTACGTCGAAAAGCTCGATGTTGAAGAAGGCAAGACTGTCACGTTTGACCAGGTGATCCTGGTCGGCGGCGAAGGCGATGCCAAAATCGGCACGCCAACGATCGATGGTGCGACCGTCACTGGTAAAGTTGAGAAGCAAGGGCGCGAAAAGAAGGTTGTTACCTACAAGTACAAGCCTAAGAAGCATCAACACCAGAAGAAGGGTCACCGTCAGCCTTACACGAAAGTTGTTATCGACGCGATCAACGCCTAACGGGGTGAACGCATGATCAAAGCACGCTTTCAGCGGGATGCACGCGGTGACATTGTTCATTTTAACCTGACCGGCCATGCCGACTCAGGGGATTATGGGCATGACATCGTTTGCGCAGCGGTCTCTGCAGTCTCAATCGGCGCCGTCAACGGCATTGAGGCCTTGGCTGGGTTTGAACCCAACGTCAAAGCCGATGAAGTTAACGGGGGCCACTTGGAGCTGACGCTAGATCAACCCGAGGATGGGGAGCAGGCACACATCGCACAGATTCTCCTGGAGAATTTGTTGTTGTCCCTGCAAAGCATCGAGGAAAGCTACGGCGATTATCTCTCGATTTCAACCAAACAAGCCTAATTCAATACTCGGAGGTGTACACAATGTTGAAAATGAATCTTCAGTTCTTCTCTCACCATAAGGGGGGCGGCTCGACTTCTAACGGCCGTAACTCCGCAGGTCGGCGCCTTGGCAGCAAGCGCGCTGATGGCCAATTCGTTTTGGCTGGGAACATCTTGTACCGCCAGCGCGGCACTAAGATCCACCCAGGTGTAAACGTCGGCCGTGGCGGCGACGATACGCTCTTTGCTACAGCTGATGGCGTCGTTAAGTTCGAACGCCTTGGCCGCGATAAGAAGCAAGTATCCGTTTATCCAGCAGAAGCAAAAGCTGAATAATCCAGTAGCGCTCCGGTGACGGGGCGCTTTTTGTATGGTGCGTAGGCCAGCGCACTTAGCCCGACGGCTAGCCTAGCTGAGCACATTGCCGCTGCTTTTAGCGGCGAGGCGCTCAGCGTAGCGAGACGCTCGGGCGTTGCTGGCCGAAGCCCGATTACGTCAAGGTGCGAACCCGAAGCCCGATTACGCCCGGTGCGAAGAGCCTGGGTGTTGTCAGCCCGTCGCCTGTTTAAGTTTCCGAATTTCACTTCTTCAAGGAGGTCATCACATGTCTCGTTTGCAAAACCTGCAGGCTGAGTTGCCTGCACTGAAAGTTGACGCGCTGCTGGTCACAGATCCGGTCAACGTCACGTACCTGACCGGTTTCACTGGCAATGAAAGTGCCCTGCTGGTGGCGAAAGACCACGCCTGGTTCATCACCGATTCTCGCTTCACGGAACAGGTCAAAGTCGAGGTCGACAACGCCGAGCTGGTGCTGCACACGCACGGGCTGTTAGGTGAGGCAGGGGTGATCGCTCAGGCCCACGGGTTAAAGACGGTGGGTTTTGAGGGCGATGTGATGACCTACGCCGATTTTCAGAAGTTGCCTAAGCAGGTTGCTTGGCAGGCCACGACCAACGTGGTTCCGGCACTGCGCGAAGTGAAGGACGACCAGGAGCTTAAGCTGATCGAGAAGGCGATTCAAATCGCCGAGGCCGGCTATCAGCACGTTTTGGACACGATCAAACCCGGCCAGACGGAGCTGCAGGTCGCCACTGACCTGGACTTTTACATGCGGTCCCTGGGCGCCAGTGGCACGTCGTTTGAAACCATTGTGGCCTCCGGTAAACGTGCCGCGATGCCTCACGGCGCTGCGACCGATAAGAAGATCGAAGACGGCGATGTCATCACTCTGGATTGGGGCTGTGTGTATCAGGGTTACGTGTCCGACATCACGCGGACGTTTGCGGTGGGTGAACCGGATGCGAAGCTCAAGGCTGTCTACAAGATCGTTTACGACTGCAACAAGGCCACAGCGGCGATGATGGCACCAGGCGTGCTCGGTAAAACGATCAACGGGTTTGCCCACCAGTACATCGAGGACAAGGGCTATGGCCAGTACTTTGGCCACGGCACTGGTCACGGCATCGGCCTGTCGATTCACGAAGGCCCCGGTGCTTGGGGGCCGTATGCGAACACGCCGCAAGCGGAAGGCAACGTCGAAACCGACGAGCCTGGCATTTACATTCCGGACCTGGGTGGGGTGCGAGTCGAAGATGACCTTTTGATCACGAAAAGTGGGGCCAAGTACCTGACCACGCCAGCCCCTAGTGAGTTGCTAGTGGTGCCGGTTCGTAAGTAACACGCCGCCTTTTCCTTGCAAGGGCTTTTGGCGATTGATATAGTTAAGGTTAGCGAAAGAAGATAGGTGGAGGAAATACATGATTTCTGTTAACGATTTTAAAAACGGTTTGACCATCGAAGTTGATGGCGACCTGTGGCGCATTGTCGAATTCCAGCACGTGAAGCCAGGCAAGGGCTCCGCGTTTGTCCGGTCGACGCTGAAGAACCTGCGCACAGGGGCCGTTCAAGAAAAAACCTTCCGGGCGACGGAAAAAGTGCAGAAGGCGCAGATCGATACGAAAACCATGCAGTACTTGTACGCTGACGGGGATTCCTATGTCTTCATGGACACGACCACGTACGAACAGTTGACACTGCCGGCCGAAGAGCTGACGGATGCGCTGAAGTACATGAAGGAAAACATGGAAGTGAAGATCATGATGCACGGCAACGAAACGCTGGGTGTCGAGGTGCCAAACACCGTTGATCTGAAAGTCACCGCGACCGAACCTGGTGTTCGTGGCAACACGAGTTCAGGCGGCTCCAAGCCGGCGACCCTGGAAACGGGCCTGGTCGTTCAGGTGCCGTTCTTCATCAATGAGGGCGACGTTTTGTCAATCAATACGCAAGATGGGACATATATCTCCCGCGCGTAATTTTTTAGGAGGCAGCTCATGGCTGAAGATTCGAACATCATTCTGGCAAACCGGACTGACGCGCAGGGCACCATTGAAATCGTGCCTGAAGTGCTTGAAGTGATCCTGGGGATTGCCGCAGTTTCGGTGGACGGCGTCTATCAAATGCGTGGCACAATGGCCAGCACGATCAATTCTTGGTTCGGCCGGGCCAATCACGGTAAAGGGGTTGACCTGACGGTGGATGGCAAGCGCCTCACGGCCGACGTGTACGTTTACCTTGACTACGGCGTTTCGGTGCCGAAGGTCGCGATGGCGATGCAATCAACGCTGCGCGAACAGCTGCTGTTCATGACGGATCTGACGCTCGACGAGGTCAACGTGCACGTGGTTGGCGTGGTCCCGGAAAAAGCACCAAAGCTTGATCCCGACAATTTGTTCGCAGATGATGCGGATGACGACAACCCAGAGGAAGACAAGTAATGCTAGACAGACATGATACCCGGGCAGCGGCTTTTAAGGCACTCTTTGCTCTAGTCAGCAACCCCGAGGCGAACCGCAGTGACGTGTACGAAGAGGCCTTGCCGGCGCATGAAGAGGCTCCGGCCTACTTAACCACCTTGGTCGATGGCGTTTTGGCCCACCAGGATGAATTGGACGCGCAGATTAGTGCCAAGTTAAAAAAGGGTTGGACGCTGCAGAGGTTGAGCAAAACCGACCTCATTTTGCTGCGCTTGGGTCTGTTTGAGCTTCAATTCGTCCCAGACGTGCCAGACAAGGTCGCGGTCAACGAAGCGCTTGAGCTGGCGAAAACGTATGGTGACGACGCAGACGCGAAGTTTATCAACGGCATCTTGGGGCACTTTGTCAAAGCCTGAATGAGCGCTGGCTGCCGCGACTGCGGCAGCCTTTTTTAGTAATCTGGTAGGATTCCGATGAGAAGCATGGACGCCCCTCGCGTAATCTAGGTAGAATGGTGAGGTTCAATGCGCTTTGGCGCGATCAAAAAGGGGGAACGACCATGACCACGATTCTTGACGGCAAGCGAACATCTAACGCGTTAATGGCTGACCTACAGACAGAAGTTTCAGCACTTAAAAAACAAGGCGTGACACCGGGGCTGGCGGTGGTGCTGGTCGGCAATGACCCGGCCAGCGCGATATACGTCCGTAACAAGCAGCGACGGGCCGATCAGCTCGGGATTCATTCGGTCATGCGCACGCTGCCAAGTACGGCGATGCAGGCCGAGGTCCTAGCGGTGGTGGCGGAGCTGAATGCTGATGAGTCAATCGATGGCATTTTAGTTCAACTGCCGCTTCCCAAGCAGGTCGATCCCGATGCGGTGGTGGCGGCAATCAATCCGGCGAAGGACGTCGACGGGTTTCACGCCAACAATGTCGGCCGCTTGTGGGAAAATAATCCCGGGGTGGTCGCCTCAACGCCGTTTGGCATTATGGCGCTGCTCAAGCACTACGGCATTGAAGTGGCGGGCAAGCGCGCCGTGATCATCGGCCGTTCCAACATTGTTGGGCGGCCCATGGCGGCACTGCTGCTGAACGTGGACGCGACCGTGACCATTACGCACAGCAAGACCCGCGATTTGTTCGCGGTCACGCGCGAGGCTGACATCCTGGTGGTGGCCATCGGCCGCGCCAAGTTCGTCACCGCAGATGCAGTCAAACCCGGCGCGGTGGTGATCGACGTGGGCATGGACCGCGATGCGGCGGGCAAGCTCGTCGGGGACGTCGATTTTGACAGTGTGTCAAAGGTGGCGTCGGCAATCACGCCGGTGCCGGGTGGTGTTGGCCCGATGACCATTGCGGCGCTCATGATCCAGACGGTAGAACTAGCAAAGAGGCATCATCATGGCTGAACCCGAGTATCTGACGGTCAGTTTGCTGACCGAATATCTGCGTCGCAAATTCGACCTCGACCCATATTTGAGCAAGGTCTATTTGACGGGCGAAATCACGAATTTTCGCAAGCGGCCTGGTCACCAGTACTTTTCCCTGAAGGACGAGCACGCTAAGATCAACGTGGTGATGTTTAAAAGCGCCTTTGCCCGGCTCAAATTCGAACCCAAGGAAGGCGACACCGTCCGCGTCGTTGGGCGTGTCACCTTGTATCCGGCCAGCGGCCAGTACCAGATTGTCATTGAACAAATGGCCCCAGAAGGCGTCGGCGAACTCTACCTCGCGTACGAGCAGCTGAAAAAGAAATTGTCTGACGAAGGCTTGTTCGCTAAGAACCAGCGGCCGCTGCGCCTGTTTCCGAAGCGCGTGGCGGTGATCACCAGTCCCAGTGGGGCCGTCATTCAGGACATCATGACCACCGTGGCCCGGCGGTACCCGATCCTGCAGATTGTGCTGTTCCCGGCGCAGGTCCAAGGCAACCAGGCCGCGGCCACGATTGTCACCCAGCTGCGGCGCGTGAAGGCCATGGGTGGGTTTGACGCTTTGATCATTGGGCGCGGCGGCGGCTCGATTGAAGACCTGTGGCCGTTCAACGAGGAAAGCGTCGCGCGCGCCTTGGCCGACATGCCGATGCCCATCGTCAGCTCGGTTGGCCACGAAACGGATACGACCATCACCGATTTTGTCGCGGATCACCGGGCCGCCACGCCGACGGCTGCCGCCGAGCTCGTCACGTCGGTCAAGCTGACCGACGGCATTACGCGGCTCCAAGAGGACCAGCTGCGCATTCGGCAAGCGATGCAAAACCGCATCCAGGCCGCTCGTGACCGGCTGAACCGCTCTGCGCAATCCGTTGTGCTCACGCAGCCCGGCCGGTTGTACGATCAGTACCTGCAGCAGGTCGACCAGTTAAAAGTGCGGCTGCAGACCGCCGAGCAGAATCAGCTCACGGCACTGGCCCAGCGGGTGCGCCTGGCCGAGACCAGCTTGAACCCCAGGCAGCTGAGTGTCCGCGTGGCAAATACCCGGCAGACAGTGGTCAATGATCGCCGGCGGCTGCAAAGTGCCGCGCAGGTGATCATCAAAAGTCAGCGCCAGCGCTTCGACCTGGCGAACGATGCGCTGGATCATTTGGGGCCAGACCAGATCCTCGGCCGCGGCTACAGTTATGTCACCAGTCCGCGCGGTAAGGCCCTGACTAAAGTTGGAGACTTTAAACCTGGCGCGAAGGCGCTGATCCACGTTGAAGACGGCACCGTGCCAGTCGTGGTTGAAGAAAGGAAGCAGAAGAATGGCTGATTCAAAGGAACCGACGTTTGAGGAAAAATTGCAGCAACTAGAAACCATTGTTAATCAGCTCGAACAGGGCCAAGTGCCGCTTGAAGAGGCGCTGAAGCAGTACAAGGCTGGCATCAAGCTGTCCAGTGAGCTGGAGGCCACCTTAAAGAACGCAGAGCAAACCGTCACCCAAATGGTCAAGGATGATGGCACGGTCGAAGCATTCGACCCTAAGGCAGCAAACAAAAATGCTTAAGGAAACCGCTGCTTGGCTCAAACCCGTTCAGCAGACGCTTGACGATTATTTGGCCACGGTCAACAATCCGCACCTCCAGGCCGCCATGGCCTACTCGGTTGACGCCGGTGGCAAGCGGCTGCGGCCACTGCTGTTGCTGGCGGTCGTCACCACGTTTGGCGGCGATGGTGAGCAAGCACTGCCGGCTGCCGCGGCGCTGGAGCTGCTGCACACCTATTCGTTGATCCACGATGATTTGCCGGCCATGGATAACGATGACCTGCGGCGCGGGAAGAAAACAAGCCACAAGCAGTTTGACGAGGCCACAGCGATCCTCGCCGGGGATGCCCTGCAAAGCGCGGCGTTTGAGCTGCTGGCTCAAACCAAAGTGGCACCGGCCACGCTGGTTGGCCTCGTGCAGACGTTTGCCCGTGCCGTTGGTCCTAACGGCATGGTCGGCGGGCAGGTCATGGACATGGATGCCCAGGGCCACCAGATCGACTTGCAAACGCTACTGCAGCTGCAGGCGGAGAAAACCGGTGCCTTGCTGACGGCCGCGGCGGATATGGGTGCGCAACTTGCCCATGTCAGCGCCAGCGATGCCCGCGGCGTGCACGTGTTTGCCGCGGCGTTCGGGCGGGCGTTTCAGATTCAAGACGACATTAACGATGTCACTGAAACCGCGGCCCAGCTGGGCAAAACCCCGAACAAGGACGTGGCGGAAGGCAAGGCCACTTACCCCAGCTTGCTGGGGCTGGCTGCAACGCGCCAAGTGTTAGCCGAAGAAGTGGTCAAGGCCCAAGCGGCCGCCAGTGACTTGAGTGTCCCGGCGCCGCAACTGAAGGCACTGCTGGATTATTTTGAAACGGAGAAGCAATGAGTAAAGAACGAGTCGATGTCCTGCTGGTTGAGCAGGGGCTGTTTGAATCACGCGAGCAGGCCAAGCGCGCGGTCATGGCAGGTGAAGTCTATGATCAAAATAACGAGCGGCAGGACAAGCCAGGGGTGAAGATCGCTGGTGATTCCGTGCTGCACGTGAAAGGCAAGAAGATGCCTTACGTCAGCCGCGGTGGCCTCAAGCTGGCCAAGGCGCTCAAGGTCTTTGACCTCGACCTGAAGGGCAAAACCGTGCTCGACATCGGGTCCTCGACTGGCGGTTTCACCGATGTGGCGTTGCAAAATGGCGCCAAGCTGGGGTACGCGCTGGACGTTGGCACTAATCAGCTCGCCTGGAAGATTCGGGAAGACCCACGCGTGGTTGTGATGGAGCAGACCAATTTTCGCTACAGTAAGCCGGAGGACTTCACCCACGGACCGGTCGAGTTTGCCATGACCGACGTGTCTTTCATTTCGCTGAAGCTGATTTTGCCACCGCTGCACGCGATTTTGCAGCCAGGCGGGCACGCCGTCGCGCTGATCAAGCCGCAGTTCGAGGCAGGCCGCAAGCACGTCGGTAAAAAAGGCATCGTGCGCGATCCCGCTGTGCACAAGGCCGTCCTGCAAACAATTGTGGATTTTGCCTTAGGCGCCGGCTACAACGTGCTGGGGCTCGACTTTTCGCCCATCACCGGCGGCGAGGGCAACATCGAGTTTTTGATTCATTTGCAAAACGCTGAGATTCCGGGAGTGAAGGCACCAGACGTTGATGTTGACCAGACGCTGGCGGCCGCATACGCCGAGCTTAAGCCTGCACACGTTAAGCATTAGTGAATATCTATTCATTTGTTTTTAGACTTTATGCACGGTGTTGTATAATTAAGGGCGAAAGCAGGTGAGTGGATGCAAAAGAATGAACGTCAGGCTCAGATCAGAGCCTTAGTGGAAAGCACCCCGATCGAGCGCCAAGGCGATTTTGTCGCGGCGCTGGCTGGGCGCGGGATCAAAGTGACCCAGGCGACGATTTCTCGCGACATCAAGGAGATGCAGCTGGTCAAAGTGCCAATGACCAACGGCCATTATCGCTACTCGCTGCCGCCGGAACGCCAACTTGCCCCTCAGGACAAACTGCGCCGCACGCTTCAGGCCGCCTACTTGCGCGGGGACGTGATGGACCAGTTTGTCTATCTTGTGATGTCACCAGGCACGGCGCCGGCGGTTGGGAGCCTGATCGAACGGTTGGATGATGCGCGCATTTTTGCGACGATTGCCGGGGATGCCTCGATCCTGTTGGTCTGCCGCGGGGCGGCCGAAGCTAAATTGGTCCTGAAAATGCTGGACGAAATGGTGTGAGCGAATGCTGCAAGAATTAGTGATCCATGACTTTGCCATCATTGAAGACCTTGAGCTGAGCTTTGAGGCGGGCATGACGACCCTGACCGGGGAAACCGGCGCCGGCAAGTCGATCATCATCGACGCGGTGGGGCTTTTGGCTGGCAGTCGGGGGTCGGCAGATTTTGTGCGCACCGGTGCCAACAAGGCGACCCTGCAGGGGTTGTTTGATGCCACTGCCAACCCGCGGACGCCGGAAGTGATGGCCCAGTTCGGCCTCGCACCGGACGACGGGATGGTGCTGCTGCAGCGCGAGCTTTACGCGTCAGGGCGTAACCTCTGCCGGGTCAACGGCGAGTTGGTGAACACCGCCACACTGCGGGCGATTGGCGAGACGCTGGTCGATATTCACGGTCAAAATGAGCATCAGCAGTTGGTGCATCCGGAGACTCACCTCGGGCTGCTGGATCAGTTTGCCGGCGCTAAGGTGGGCAAGCTGCTGGCCGCTTATCAGGCGCAGTATGCGACCTATCAAAAGGACCAGGTGACGCTGACGAAAAAGCACCAAAACGAGCGCGAGTGGGCCCAGCGACTGGACATGTTGAAGTTCCAAGTCAACGAGATTCAAAGCGCCGAGCTGAAGCCCACTGAGGAAGACGAGCTGATTGCCGAGCGCGACCGGTTGGCTAATTTTCAAAAAATCTCCGACGCGCTGACGCAAAGCTATGAGCTGTTGACCGAGTCCGAGGTTAGCCCGCTGGATCAAATCGGTGAGATCATGGGCAACTTGCAAAGTATTGCCGATCTGGACCCCTCATACGCCAAGTTGGCAGACTCGATTCAGTCGGTGTACTACGGGTTGCAGGACGTTCAAGGCGACTTGTCGCGGCAGGTGGACACGCTGGAGTACGACGACGGGCGCCTGGATGAGGTCGAAAAGCGGCTTGAGTTGATCTCACAACTGGAGCGCAAGTACGGGGCCGACCTCAAAGCGGTCATTGCTTACGGCGCAAAGGCCGATGCTGAGCTGGCCTCGATGACGGCTAACGATGCGGATGAGGAAGGCCTGGAAAAGCGCGTGACTGCCGAGCACCAGGCGCTGCTGAAGCTGGGGGCGCAGCTGCGTTCTGCCCGTAAACACGCGGCAAATCAGCTCATCAGTGCGATCCACGGTCAGCTCAAGGCCCTGTACATGGAAAAAACTGTCTTTTCGGTGCGGTTTAGCAAGCTGCCGGCTGACACGCTGCGGTCGGATGGCATTGACAACGTGGAGTTTTACATTCAGACCAACCCAGGCGAGGCCGCTAAGCCATTAGCCAAAATTGCCAGTGGCGGTGAACTGTCCCGCATCATGCTGGCGCTGAAGACCATTTTTGCCGAAACGGACGGCGTGACCTCGATCATTTTCGATGAGGTCGACACCGGCGTTTCAGGCCGGGTCGCACAGGCAATCGCCAACAAAATTTCGGCCATTGCGCGCCACTCGCAGGTGCTGTGCATCAGTCACCTGCCGCAGGTGGCGGCAATGTCGGACCACGAGTTTCTGATCCAAAAGCAGGTCGCCAAGGGCCGCACCACGACCAGCGTCACGAAGTTAGACCACGCAGGCCGGGTTCAAGAAATCGCGCGGATGCTTGCGGGCGAACAGGTCACCAAATTATCGGTGGCGCACGCGTCTGAGATGCTGAAGCTGGCCGAAGAGGCGAAGCAGCAGTAGGCGCCGAAATCGGATCACAAACAGGCTTAGACAAAATTAGCCTAGTCGCGTTCCACAAAGCAACGCCCAGACACACAAACGTCCCTGCATCGCGATTCGAAGTGCGAATCGTGATGCAGGGACGCCTGCGTTTTGGGCTAAAACCGCTTTGTGTCTCAGCCTTGCGCATTAACTTCAGGCTCGCTGTAAATAAGAGACCTGCGTGAGATTAACGACACGGTACACGTTACTGCGGTATGCTTGAAGGAGATACCGATCACCGCTGAGCCGGCGGGTGAGATGGCCGACCACGGCCTCGTCTTCGCCCTTGAAGTTTAGCGCGACGCGATAGTGCCGGGTGAACGCCTGGGCCGCAAACTGGTTGACCTGCTTGCCCGGCATGACCACTGCCGGTTCGGTGAGGGCAAAAAACTCACGCGTAGATTTGATTAGCTGATGTGAAACAGACTGCAGTGCACTCGTTTTGTTTTCCATAATGGCGCCTCCGAACACTCGTTCTATTTAGTAACTTCATTATGCAAACAATTGTTCGATTTGTCAATCACTTCGACAAAATATTTTTCGAAAGGGGAAATGTTGATGACACTTGGATTGGTTCTGGGCGGCGGTGGCGCGCGCGGCGCGTTTCAGGCCGGGGCGCTGGCCGCGCTGGCGACAAGTCAACTGCAACCAGACTTCGTGCTTGGCACCTCGATTGGGGCGATCAACGCACTGGGCACGACGAAGTTGCCGGCGGCGGAGCTTGTGCAATGGTGGTTGACAAAAGTGCCGAGAAACATGTTTTTTCGCCGCAACGGTGAGGTGCCATACGCGAGTTTGCTCCGTGATTTAGTGGCTCGGCCCACCATTCATGCGTGGCCTGTGTTGATTTTGACGGCTGCGCTGCCAACCATGCGCCAGCACGTTGTCACGTTGACGGGCAAGCCAGAAGAGGTGCAGCTGCAGTGGTTACTGGCCAGTTCGGCGATCCCACGTGTCTACCCGAAGGTGACCATTGCCGCGACTCACTATGTCGATGGGGGCATGGTCAATGATTTGCCGGTCGACGTGGCGCGAGATTTAGGTGCGACCCAGATCATCAGCATCGGTGCCGGCGGGCTGGGCCCAAAGCCCGAAATGACGGCCCGGTTGCACCTGGACGTGCCCAAGTGGGCGCCCAACATCTTGGACTTTCGGCAAAAGCCCCGTCCGCGCTTGCTGCAGGCCGGTTGGCAGATGGCGGAAAAAATGATGAAAACCCCGGAATTTAAGGCTTTGCTCCCCAACCGGACTTGATATTTGACGGGGCAAAATGCATAATGTTTTTAACACTAATGACGAAAGAGGTTAAATCATGCATGAACGGGGAATGCTGATCGTTTTGTCGGGACCAAGTGGGGTCGGCAAGGGGACGGTCCGGCAGGCCATGCTCGCTGATGACTTTCGCGATTTTCAGTACTCGGTCTCGATGACGACGAGAAAACCGCGGCCAGGCGAACAAGACGGGGTCGATTATTATTTTCGGACTAAAGAACAATTCGAGGCCGAAATCGCGGCCGGGCAGATGCTCGAGTACGCGAAATACGTCGACAATTATTACGGCACTCCGTTGAAGTATGTGAATAAGACGCTCGATAGCGGCCGCGATGTGCTACTGGAGATTGAGGTCAACGGCGCCATGCAGGTGCGGGAAAAGTGCCCGGATGGCGTGTTTATTTTTCTGACGCCGCCGGATCTGATGGAGCTCAAGCACCGGCTGATCGGCCGCGGCACGGATTCTGAAGACGTGATCAACAAGCGCGTCAAGCAGGCCGCGCAAGAGATCAAGATGATGGAAAACTACGATTACGCGGTCGTCAACGACGAAGTGCCCAAGGCGTGCAAGCGCATCGAGCGGATCATCGAAAGCGAGCACCTGCGCGTCCCGCGCGTTATCGATAAGTACCGGAATATGGTAAACTAGACCAGAGTGCCGAGCTAGCTGCTCGGGCGTTGGCCAGTGGAACAAGCTTATGACCAGTTGTGCAGCCAGCCCCACTGAGCCTGGCGGCGCACGTGTACGGGCGAGAACGCCCGCACCATAGGCTTGCCCTGACATGATTAAGGAGAAGATTAACATGATTATTTACCCATCAATTGATACCCTGCTGGACCGGATCCCGTCTCGTTATTCTCTGGCAGTGCTTGCGGCAAAGCGCGCACATGAGCTGGAACAAGGTGGCATCAAAATGTTGCCTGAGTACAAGTCGTTGAAAAAAGTCGGCCAGGCGCTTGAAGAAATCGCGGCCGGTGATGTGATCATCGATCCGGACTCGAAGCTGAAGGAACGCGACGCGGAAAAGTTGGACCACAAAGAAGACTAAACAGGCAGTGGGTGAACGTAATCGCGTTTGCCTTTTTCTTTGCTGTGGCCAGCATTCCCACTGCAGAATTTTCCTCCCCATTTTTCGGCAAGGGGCCTATAATTAGGCTTATGGTTTGAACGCTGCCGCTCTTTCGAAAGGATTGTCGAGTGTTTTGCGGTTTGTGTGAGCTTAAAGGTATGTATAAAACTGTGAATGTAGAAGTCCGAGCAACCAAAACCTCACTTCGTGTCAGGGGGCATGGGGGGCAGTCATGTCAGCGCAAGCGTTAGCATGGCTGTTTTTTTGTGGCCTGCAGCCATGTCTGGTGCCCATACCAGCCAGGTCAAAACTTCTCGGTGGTGAATGTTTGCTATAATGAAGGACGAAACGGAGGGTGACACATGGCAAAGAAAATCGGGGTATTCGTGACAGGTGGGATCGCCGCTTACAAGACGCCGAACCTGGTTCGCCTTCTGATCAAGGCAGGGTTCGAAGTGCGGGTGGCGATGACGCCTGCCGCGGCAAATTTTGTGACAGTGCAGAGCCTGGCCACGGTCAGCAAACACGCCGTTTTAACGGATGCCGCGGAGTTCGCTGTGCCTGAACACGTCGCGCACGTTGAGCTGGCCCGCTGGATGGACCTGGCCATAGTGGTGCCGGCAACGGCGAACACCTTGGCCAAAATGGCGATGGGGCTGGCCGACAATGTGGTCACCACCACACTGTTGGCGTTTGCTGGGCTGAAGCTGGTCGCCCCGGCGATGAACGATAAAATGTGGGCCAATCCGCAGACCCAGGCGAACCTGGCGCATTTGCAGCAGCAAGGCGTCCAGGTACTGCCGCCTGCCACTGGCTTTCTCGCAGAAGGATACAGCGGCAAGGGCCGCCTGCCCGACGAGGCGGAAATCGTCTTGTTTGCGCAGCTGGCAACCACGGATCAATATTTGGCCCACACCCGGGTAGTGGTGACGGCAGGCGGCACGCGTGAGCGCCTGGATCCAGTCCGTTATTTGACCAACGATTCTTCGGGGAAGATGGGCACGGCACTGGCCAACGCGGCGGCTGCAGCAGGTGCCGAAGTGACCTTGGTGACGGCGGCGCACCAGGTCACGCTGCCGGGCGTCACCGTGGTGCCCGTGACGACTGCCAAGGACATGAACACTGCGGTCCAAGCGCGGTTTGCGGAGACAGACATTGTGATCATGGCGGCGGCCGTGGCAGATTTTCGGCCAAGCGAAACGGCGAATCATAAGCTGAAGAAAACCGGCGACCAGGGGCTGGCGCTCAACTTAGTGCAAAACCCTGACATCTTAGCAACGCTGGGCACGCAAAGAACGCATCAGTTCGTGGCGGGGTTTGCGGCTGAAACGGACAAGTTGCTGGTCAATGCTGAAGCCAAGCTGGCGCGCAAGCACGTTGATATGCTGATTGCCAACCAGGTCGGCAAGGGCCAGGGCTTCAATCAGGACGACAACGCGGTGACCCTCCTGCAGCCGGGACAACCGCCGGTCAGCCTGCCGCGGGCGGCTAAACTTGTGCTTGCGCAGCAGATCTTACGTTACATTCAGGAGGCGCGTGCATGAAGGTAGCCAAAGTTATTGTTGACGTGCCGACCATGCAAACGGACCGGCCATTTGATTACGCC
Organism: Lacticaseibacillus camelliae DSM 22697 = JCM 13995; assembly: GCF_001436615.1. Taxonomy (NCBI): domain Bacteria; kingdom Bacillati; phylum Bacillota; class Bacilli; order Lactobacillales; family Lactobacillaceae; genus Lacticaseibacillus; species Lacticaseibacillus camelliae. The sequence goes on along the minus strand of NZ_AYZJ01000022.1, from coordinate 10,055 downwards.
ATTCCGCAGGCGCTTGAGGAGCGCATCCAGCCGGGGATGCGCGTGTGGGTCCAGTTTGGTCAGGGCAAGCGTGAAGTTTCGGGCATGGTCGTCGCCCTGGCGGATCACGCCGACTTTGATGGTGAGCTCAAGCCGATTCTTGCTGCACTCGATTACGCGCCGGTGATGAATCAGGAGACGCTGGCCTTGTCTCACTGGCTGGCGCAAACCACGTACGCGTTTTGGATCACATGTATTCAAACCATGCTGCCGGCGATGCTGAAAGTTGATACCATCAAAAGCGTGTCACTGAGCGCCAACCCCACGGCGGAGGCGCAGGCGCTGCTGGCCGGTCAGGACCGCCTGGTGCTGGACAGCCACACCGAGGCGAGCGTGTCGGCACAAGTGATGCGGCTGATCGACCAGGGAGCCTTGACGCTGCACTATGCGCGTAAGGACCGGGCCAAGGTCAAAACGGAACAGTATATCGTTCCGCTGAAAACTGCGTCTGAGTACGCCGCCTTGCGCCAAAGCGTCCGCGCCAATGCGACCAAGCAGCTCCAAGTGATCACGGCGCTGCGCACATGGGTCAACGGCGGCACAGAGCCGGCCTTGACCGCAGCCGTCAACAATGGCGACGTTGACCGCGCGGCGGTTCACGCGGCCGCCAAGAAGGGCTGGCTGCGTTTGGACGCGCGTGAAGTCTACCGTGCGCCTTACGATGATCTCGATCACGGCGAGCGGACTCAGCCGCTGACGCTCACACCTGACCAAGCCAAAGTGGTCAAGACGGTGGACGCTGCGGTCACCAGCAAGCAGCCCACCACTTTTCTGCTTGAAGGGGTCACCGGTTCGGGCAAAACTGAGGTGTACCTTCAAGTCATCGCTCAGGCGCTCAAGGAAGGCCGCAACGCGATGATGCTGGTGCCTGAAATCGCGCTGACACCGCAAATGGTCCACCGCGTCAAGGGCCGCTTTGGCCGCGAAGTGGCGGTCATGCACTCGGGTCTTTCCGAAGGCGAGAAGTTTGATGAGTGGCGGCGCATTCAGCGCGGCGAGGCGCAGGTCGTCGTGGGCGCACGGTCGGCCGCGTTTGCGCCGTTGACCAACATCGGTGTGTTCATCATTGACGAGGAGCACGAAACCTCCTACAAACAGGATGATGCGCCGCGCTACCATGCCCGCGACGTGATCTTACACCGCGCCGCAACGTTTGGGGCGCCAGTGGTGCTGGGGTCGGCCACGCCAAGCTTGGAATCGCGTGCTCGCGCCGAAAAAGGCGTGTATACTTTGCTGAGGCTGCCAAGCCGGATCAATCGTCAGCCGCTGCCGCAAGTGCACATTGTGGACATGCGTGAGGCGTACAAGCAGGGGGGCAAGGACGATTTTTCCAAGGCTTTGCTTGATGCCTTGCAGCTGCGACTTGATCGCCACGAGCAAAGCGTGCTGCTGCTCAACAAACGGGGCTTTTCCAGCTTTGTGATGTGCCGCGAATGTGGCTACCGGGTGCAGTGTCCCAACTGCGACATCAGCCTGACGCTGCACATGGACACGCACACGCTGCGCTGCCACTACTGCGGCCACGAGGAACCGATCCCGACCGTCTGCCCGAGCTGCGGGTCGCGCAAGATCCGTTACTACGGCACGGGTACCGAAAAGGTCGAGGCCAGTCTGAATCAGCTCTTGCCGGCCGCGCGGGTGCTGCGCATGGACGTTGACACCACGCGCCGCAAGGGTGGCCACGAAAAAATCCTTGCGGCGTTTGGCGCACACGAGGCCGACATTCTGCTCGGCACCCAGATGATCGCCAAGGGGCTGGACTTTCCTGACGTCACGCTGGTTGGCGTCATCAACGCCGACACCGGCCTGGGCATGCCGGATTTTCGCGCCAGCGAGCGCACGTTCGACTTGCTGACGCAGGTCTCCGGCCGGGCCGGTCGGGCCGACAAGCCGGGGGAGGTGTTCGTTCAAACCTTCAACCCCGACCATTACGCGATTCAGTACGCACAGGCGCAAAACTACGAGGGCTTCTTCCGTCAAGAGATGGCGATCCGCCACCGCGGCGATTACCCGCCGTACTACTTCACCACCAAGGTGACGGTCAGCCACCAGCAGGAGGAGGCCGCGGCCAAGCTGATCTACCAACTTGCCAAGCAGCTGACCGACACGCTGTCCGCGTCCGCGGTCCTGCTGGGGCCGACGCCGGGGCCAATCGCCCGGCTCAAGAACCGTTACATTTACCAACTGGTGATCAAGTATAAACAAGAGCCGCAGCTCGACCAGACGCTAACCAAGATTTTGGACGAAACTCAGGTCGGGACGCGCAACGGCTATTTTGTCGGCATCGACAAAGAGCCGCTGACATTCATTTAAGGAGACTATATGACTAGTGTAATTTTTATGGGCACGCCGCAGTTTGCCGTGCCGATCTTAGAAGCCGTCGCCAAGGACTATGATGTTCTGGCCGTCGTCACCCAGCCGGATCGTCCCGTGGGCCGCAAGCAGAAGCTGACCCAGTCGCCGGTGAAGCAAGCCGCCGTCAAGTTGGGCGTGAAAGTCCTGCAGCCGAAAAAGCTTGGGGGCAGTCCCGAGCTGGCCGAAGCAATCGCGCTTGCGCCGGATCTGATCATCACTGCGGCATACGGCCAGTTCTTGCCGACCAAGTTCCTGAACGCGGCCAAGATCACGGCCGTCAACGTCCATGGCTCACTGCTGCCCAAGTATCGCGGTGGCGCGCCGATTCAGTACAGCATCATCAACGGCGACAAAGAAACCGGCGTCACGCTGATCCAGATGGTCAAGAAAATGGATGCCGGGGGCATGTGGGCGCAAACGGCCATTCCGCTGACGCGCGCGGACGACACTGGCACCGTGTTTGATAAGCTCAGCCTGGTCGGCCGGGACCTGTTGATGAAAAAACTGCCGGCCATCATTGCCGGTGAACAGCCGATTCCGCAAGACGAAGCGCAAGTCACGTTCTCGCCGACCATCAGCAAGGACCAGGAGCACCTGGATATCACTTTAACCGCGGATCAGCTCGACAACTGGGTGCGCGCACTGCGGCCTGAAATCGGCGGCTGGGTGACGCTGATGGGCGAGCGCGTGAAGCTGTGGGCGATCACGCCGCTGGCTTCGACCACTGACGCCCAGCCCGGCATCGTGGTCGAACGCAGCAAAAAACGCCTAGTCGTGGCGGCCGGTGCGGGGACGACGTTTGCCATCAATCAGCTGCAGCCGGCGGGCAAGGGCAAGCAACCCATCGCCGCGTTTTTAAACGGGGCTGGCCGCAGCATTCAAGAAGGAGACCAAATCATTGCCGAAAACTGATCCGCGTACCGTCGCCGTTAACATTCTGACCCGCGTCACCACCAAGGGCAGTTACGCCAATCTGGCGCTGGACGCGCAGCTGAAGAAAAGTGACCTCAGCGAGCGCGATGCGGCGCTCACGACCAACATTGTCTACGGGGTCATCCAGCATGGGATCACGCTGGATTACTACCTCAAGCCCTTCGTGCGCGATCGCAAGCTCGACCCGTGGGTCCACGTCCTGCTCCAAACCGCTGTTTACCAGCTCGTCTATCTGGACCGGATCCCGGCGCGCGCCATTTTCAACGAGTCGACCAAGATCGCTAAGAAAATGGGCAATCTCGGCATCGGTCAGTACGTCACGGCGATTTTGCGGCACTTACAACGCAGCGAGGTCCCGGACCTGACCAAAATCGAGCCGGTCGCTAAGCGCCTGTCGATCACGTACAGCGTGCCGGAGTGGCTGACGGCCAAGCTGATCTGCCAGCTGGGGGCGGAGAAAACCGAGTCGATTTTTAAGACGATCGATCAGCCGGCCGGCGCATCGCTGCGTGTCAACACCACGAAGGCGACCCCGGCAGCAGTTGCCGAAGCCCTGGAACCCGAGTTTCCGAGTATTCGCGAAAGCGCGCTGACGCCGGTTGGCCTCGTAGCCGACGGCGGGCACCTGGCTGGCACTGCTGAGTTTGCGGACGGGCTGTACACGATTCAGGACGAAAGCTCCATGCTTGTGGCGCCGAGTCTCGACGTGCAGCCGAGCAGCCGCGTGCTGGACGCCTGCGCGGCCCCAGGCGGCAAAACCACGCACATCGCGCAGTACCTAGATCCCGCCCAGGGCGGTGAGGTCGTGGCGCTCGATCTGCATCCCCATAAGGTGCGCCTGATCGAGCAAAACGCCAAGCGCCTGGGCCTTGAAGACCGCGTGCACGCAACGCAGATGGACGCACGCGAAGCCGGTGCCCATTTTGCGGCGGCAAGCTTTGACCGCATCTTGGTCGATGCGCCATGCTCAGGGCTAGGCCTGCTGCGGCGCAAACCGGAGATTCGCTACAGCAAGCACCCTGAGGACCTGGTGAACCTACCCAAGATCCAGTTGGCGCTGCTGAGCGCGGTTGCACCTTTACTAAAAGTGAATGGACGCTTGACCTACAGTACGTGTACCATGGTGACAGAGGAAAACCAGGGCGTGGTCGAAAGCTTTTTGGCCGCGCACCCGGAGTACGTGCAGGTGCCGGTCAAAGTTGACCGGCCGCTTGACCGGGCGCACAACGCGCCGGCCCTGCAACTTTTTCCCGACGATTACGGCACGGACGGCTTTTTCATTGCCAGCTTCGTGCGAAAGTAGGACGATCTTATGGAATACACCTATCGGACAGACATCGGCCGGAAGCGGCCAAATAATCAGGACTACGTGGGGCTGTTTGCGAACACTGCCGGCGTAACGCTGGCGATTGTTGCCGACGGCATGGGCGGCCACCAAGGCGGCGATGTCGCCTCGGAAATGGCCGTCTCTCACCTAGGTCACGCCTTTGAAGCCACGCAGAACACTGATGTGGAAAAAATTGTGCGGTGGCTCATTTTTGAGCTGCAGCAGGAAAACTCGGTGATCCTGGAAAAGGCGCAGCACTTTGCCGATCTCACGGGGATGGGCACGACGCTGGTCGCCGTCATCATCTCAGGCTCGCGCTTTGTGGTCGCCAACATTGGCGATTCACGGGCTTATTTGTATCGCCACGACCGCCTCATTCAGATCACCGAGGATCACTCGCTGGTCAATGAATTGGTGCGCCGCGGCGAGCTGACGCGCGAGGAAGCCGAAAAATTTCCTCAGCGCAACGTCATCACGCGCAGCCTTGGCGTGTTCGAAGACGTCGATGCCGATGTGACGATCTACGACATGGAGTACGACGATTATCTGCTGCTGTGCTCCGATGGGCTGACGAAACAGGTCAAAGACGCCGCAATCGCCAAGGTGATCGGCGGCAGCCAGCCGCTCGGGGCAAAAGCCCAGCAGCTGATCGACATGGCCAACGCAGCCGGTGGGCCCGATAACATCTCCGCTTTGATCATTCATCAGGATTGGAGGGAGCAGCCGTGATCGAACCTGGCTACATTTTGAACGAGCGTTACAAGCTGCTCAAAACTCTGGGCGAAGGGGGCATGGCCAATGTTTACCTGGCGCATGACCTGATTTTGGACCGCGACGTGGCCGTCAAGGTGCTGCGCCTCGACCTGCAAAATGATCCCGACACCAAGCGCCGCTTCCAGCGCGAGGCGATGGCGACCACCGAGCTGGTCCACCCGAACATTGTGTCGATTTACGATGTCGGCGAAAGCAACGACCAGCAGTACTTGGTCATGGAATACGTCCGCGGCTCTGACCTGAAAAAGTACATCGTCGAGCATTTTCCCATTCCGTACCAGCGCGTGATCGACATCATGGAACAGATCCTCGCCGGCATTCAGGTGGCGCATGATCACAACATCATTCACCGCGATCTGAAGCCGCAAAACATCATGATCGACCAGGACGGCAACGCAAAAATCACTGATTTTGGTATTGCCGTGGCGCTGTCGGACAACTCGATGACTCAAACCAACTCGCTCCTGGGCTCCGTGCATTACCTGAGCCCGGAGCAGGCCCGCGGCAGCATGCCGACCAAGCAAAGCGACATCTACGCGCTGGGGATCATCTTATTCGAGATGCTGACCGGCACCGTGCCGTTTGAAGGCGACTCGGCGGTGTCCATCGCCCTTAAGCACTTCCAAGAGGACATGCCGAGTGTTCGCGAGTTTGACCCGCGCATTCCCCAAGCCTTGGAGAACGTGGTGCTGAAAGCCACCGCCAAGGACCCGGCCAATCGTTACACCTCGGCTGACGCCATGGCGGCCGACCTGAAGACCTCGCTGTCCCCGGCGCGCGCCCATGAGGAAAAGTTTGTGCCGGACGCAACCGACCTTGACGAGACCAAGGTCATGCCGATGGTCGGCTCGACTGCAGCCGAGCAGCAGGTGCAGGCGGCCACGACGGCGCCGACCACGCGGGAAACCGCATCGCCTGATGACAGCAGCCAGAAACGGCCCAAGCAGGCGGGCAAGCACGGCTGGCGGAAGTACTGGCCGTTTGTGCTGGCCGGGGTCATTGTGGCGGCAATCATCTTGTTTGTCGTCCTGTCCCTGACCGGTGGCAGCAAAGAGGCCACCGTGCCCATGCTCAGTGGGATGAGTCGCACCCAGGCTGAAAGTGCCCTTGAAGCGGCCAACCTGGAGCTGGGCAAGGAGACCAAGCGTGCCTCCAGCAAGGTCGCCAAGAACCGGGTCATTGAATCCGACCCGGACGCCGGCAGCACGGTCAAAGCCGGCAGTAGCGTGGACATTGTGGTCAGTTCCGGCGATAAAAAGTATCAACTTGAGGATTACGTCGGGGATGAGTACGCGACCATTAAAGCGCGGCTGGAGAAGGCCGGCTTCACGGTCAAGCGTAAGCGCCGGACCAGTGTCGATATCCCTGCAGGGGAAATCATGGCGCAGAGTTTGGATGCTGGCACCAGTGTGGTCCCAAGCGGACAAACGATCACCTTCACGGTTTCCAGTGGTTCCGCGACGTTCGCCATGCCCGACTTTTCTGGGCAAACTGAAGATCAGGTCAGTGCATGGGCCAGCACTCATGGCATGGTGCTGAAAATCGACACGGCCTACAACGACAGTGTGGCTTCCGGTCAGCTGATCAGTCAGGATCCTCAGGCAGGCAGCGACCTGCACCGTGGGGACACGCTCAATGTGACCTTCTCGAAGGGCAAAGACCCGGCCAGTGCGTCCAGTTCGAGCAGCGCGTCGAGTGACACCACTAAGACGGCGACCCGGACAGTGGCGCTGGAGTACGTGCCATCGGCCACTAGCACCTCGGACAGTGACTCATCAAGCAGTGACACTGCCAATAAGATCACCATTTACTTGCAGGACAGCACGCACAGCCTAGGGTCGGTTTACAAGACCATGACCATCACTGCCAACCAAAGCATCACGCTGAACTTCACGCTGAAGAACGGCCAAACGGGCGCGTACCGGATCGAAAATAACGGCAGCGTCGTGCAATCGGAGGATAATATCAGTGGCGACTAACGAAAAAACCGGGCGCATTATCCGGCAGGTGAGCGGCTTTTACGACATCGCCGTTGACGGCACCGTGTACCGCACTCGCGGTCGCGGCAACCTGCGTAACCAAAAAATTTCCCCGCTGGTCGGAGATTTTGCCGAATTTGCGCCAGGGGTCGGCACCGATGACGAAGGCTACTTGCTGCGGTTAAAGCCGCGGCTGAACGCGTTGGTGCGCCCGCCGGTGGCGAATATCGATCAGGCGATCCTAGTCGTGGCCGCCGCTCAGCCGGATTTTTCGTTGAACCTGCTGGACCGTTTTCTCGTGTACCTAGAAGGCAAACAGATCCATGCCGAGATTTACCTGACAAAAACCGATCTGGTGGCCCCAGCGCGGCTGGAAGAAATTCAGGCAGCGCTGGCGGGCTATGAACAGATCGGGTACGCGACGTTTGCGAGTGTGCCGCCGTTTGAAGCCGCGACACTGGCGGCGGTGCGCGCCTCATTCAAGGATAAGCTGACCATTTTTACTGGCCAAACCGGAGCTGGCAAGTCGACGCTGATCAACCACCTTGTGCCAGGGCTCAAGCTGGCCACGGGGGAGATCTCCCAGGCACTGAATCGGGGCAAGCACACGACCCGTACCACCGAGCTGTTTATTGCGGACGGTGGGCTGGTCGCCGACACGCCAGGCTTTTCCTCACTTGGCCTGCTGGATGTCACCCTCGATGAGTTGCGCGACCGGTTCCCAGAGTTTGTGCAACTGGCTGATCAGTGCAAGTTTCGGTCTTGCCAGCACGCCAAGGAGCCGGGCTGCGCGGTGAAGACGGCAGTTGCGGCGGGCACCATCATGCAAAGCCGCTACGATGACTACATGCAGTTTCGGGCTGAACTTGAGGGCAAACGGCCCATCTACCAGAAGAATTAGAAAGGGAGTTTTGGCGATGAAAATTGCACCCTCTATTTTGAGTGCAGACTTTGCCAACCTGGCGCGGGATATCCGCACCGTACAGGAAGGCGGCGCCGACATGATCCACATCGACGTGATGGACGGGCATTTCGTGCCGAATTTGACGTTTGGGCCGGGGATGGTTGCGGCCATTCGACCAGTGACCTCGCTGCCGCTCGATGTGCACATGATGGTCGATAATCCGGAGGCCTGGATCCCGGCGTTTGCTAAGGCCGGTGCCGATACGCTCCTGGTCCACGTCGAAGCCACATCGCACATTTACCGGGCCATGCAGCTGATCCACGACCACGGGGTCAAGGCCGGCGTGGTCGTTAACCCCGGCACCAGTTTGAGCGCAGTCGAAGAAGTGCTGCCGATTGTTGACCAGGTGCTGATCATGACGGTTAATCCCGGCTTTGGTGGCCAGGCCTTTTTGCCCGCAATGGCGGACAAGGTGGCGCGGCTGGCTAAGCTGCGGACTGAACGCAACTTAGCTTTCACCATCGAGGTCGACGGCGGAATCAGTGACCAGACCATCAGTGCCGTTGCCAAGGCCGGCGCGGATATTTTTGTCGCAGGGTCGTTCGTCTTTTCTGAAGGCGAGTCGCCGGCCAAGCAGATCAGCAAGCTGCGGGCGGCCGGCAAATGACGCTGATGAATCTGATGGTCGGCGGGCCGGTGGGCTTGCTGCCGCACGACTGGCAAAAGTTAGCCGGCACTTGGGTCGGCGTTGACCGTGGGACCCTGCACTTGCTTCAGGCCGGCATCACGCCGCAGTTTGCCGTTGGGGATTTTGATTCGCTGACGGCGTCTGAATTTGGCCAGGTCAAACGTCGCGTGGCTGAGCTGCACACTGCTAAACCCGAGAAGGATGAGACGGATACGGAAATGGCCGTGCGTCTGGCGTTTAAGGCTGGTGCCGCTCGGGTGCGGCTGATTGGCGCCACGGGGGGCCGGCTGGACCATTTTCTTTCCAACTTGTTTCTGCCGACCGAGCTCCGGTTTCAAAACTGGACGGAGCAGATTGAAATGCTTGATGCACAGAATTGGGTCCAGTTCTACCGCGGCGGCACGCATGAGCTGCCCGCCCAGCCGGATTACCCGTACCTGGGCATTGTGCCGCTGACGGGGATCGAACGGCTGAACATTGCCGGCGCCAAGTATCCGCTCAAGGACTGGTCGAGCATGACACCGTTTTCCTGGGCGTCCAACGAATTTCTGGGCCAACAACCCGTGACGATCAGTTGGCAGTCCGGCATCGTGGCGGTAGTATACAGCCGTGATCGAAACGGGCAGCAGACCGACAACTAAAAATATGAATCATGTTTAATTGCCCACCTGAGGAATGCTCAGGTGGGCTTTTGATGTACAGTCAGGGATTGGTTGAGGGCTGATCAACCACTATATGGATAAAAGCGGCAACAAATGGTTCACCTATTTAATTAAATGGTATGATAATTGTGTATTTGAATCTTGGAGGAGGCAATTGTGATGGAAAAGAACAGGATGGTAGGGCTTGCTGGGGCTGCTTTGCTTGCTGGGGCCGTTGGTCTTGCAGCACCGGCGCAAGGGGTCTCAGTGGATGCTGCCACAACGGCGAAGACGCAACAACCGCAACCTGCACCGAAAAGCTTGACACCAGCGGATGCGCAAGCCGCGGTGAAAACAGCGCCTCAATTTTCAAGTCAAGTGCAACGATGATAACGAATCCTTGATAGTGGTCTAG